>CAZIUT010000119.1:0-6349 GCA_964542545.1 uncultured Dysgonomonadaceae bacterium
ATTCGTTGATATTTATATTTACTGAAACTTTAAACATTTCCTCTTTAATCATAAATTTGTGGTCTGGGTTCGTTATAGAATAACCAAAACCAAGATTGACCATCGATATTCTACCACTTATCATATCGCGAAATGGCAATCCGAACCCTACATTCACACCATACTCCTTGTAGCCATGATTGCCCAAGTTATTATTGCTAACAGGGTCAATTACCTGTGTGTTGGTATAAGAGTTTGAGTAAGACAAACCACCACGAAGACGCACACGTTTAAAAAAACTACGATTAACAGGGTCAGCAACATATTCCGCCCCTAAGGCAACACTATACTTATCGTTGAAACGAGTACCAAGTGTCATATTATCGAGAGCGTCAGGATAATTGGAGTTTCCCCACTTCTGAAAAGCTCCATCTATACCAACTAGCCAATTGATTGAGCTATACGACAAGCCAACACCAAACGTCTCAGGCAAATCAAAAGATTGATTTTCTAATGTATCAGCAGGAAGAATCTGACTGCCCGAAGCTGAATACAAAAACTTAGAGCTTTCAATGGTTGCAGTGTTTTTCACACTCGGAGTATATACAGCACCTAACGTTATCGACTCACCAGCATTGATAGGGTAAGTGAACTGTGCTCCAAAATCAAACATTAGATTTTTAATAGCAAACGAGGTGCTCATTTGTTGATTGGAAGCTTGTCCAGTTCCCACTCTAGAAAGGTCTTTGGTGTGTTTGATGCTTCCAAATAAATAAGAAACGTTTGCACCCACAGAAAGATATTTTATTGGCGCATACGCAGCTCCTCCATATATTTGGCTAAGTCCGCCCGAACCGTAAAAAGTTTCTCTATAGTTTATTTCACTTCTTCGTACATCTCTCCCAAAGTCATAACCAACTTTTGAGAAAGGCAACAAACCAATACTCACGCCAATGTTTTTATAAACTGGGAACTGAAAGGCTAAGTAATCTAAATTACCGTTTTTGAAAGACTGATTATTATTACCGTCCGATAGCCTTGAATAATGACCCGACACGCCCATCTCCATAGTAAAATTTAAGCTGTCGGCAGCTGAGTAAGAGGCGGGGTTGCCTGGGTTTACATTAGAACCTCTTCTAACACCATAACTAATACCACCCATTGATTCTGTTGCCCCTAAAGCTGGCTTCGAAAGCACACCATAACCATATCTCCCATACGGAGAGTCAGTCCCAACATTCTCTTGGGCTTCAGCAGTACCAATGAGTGCGATAAATATGATGAGCGATAATAAGAAACGTTTCTGTTTGTTCATTCTGTTGCTTCTGTAAAAAAGAAAAAATCTATGCTTTTCTATCTCTAAATTATTAGTTTATGCAAATATTGCATATTTATATTGTAATTACACTATAAAAGCGGTAAATATGCCGTTTTAATAATACAAGCCAAGTATACAGTACATATTATTCAAAACATCCCATACTTTACACCAATCTTTAAAGTAAATAAGAGCAAAGTAAATAAAAAAAACCCACCTATTGGTGAGTTTTTGATTTTTTAAACAAATTGATAGATTATACAACCATATAACAGTTGTAACTTCTCGCACTATTAACCTTGCATAGATGTAAAATTGCAACCTAGTTCTAAGTGAATGTTGGCAATATAAAAACACACTTCTACTATCTTAGTGAACGCATACTTATACTAAGCTTTGCAAACATACTAAAACATGCATTATGCATTGGTTTTTTATAATGCAATGAATAGTGTGTATACATTACTTATACTTATTGTAAGATAATATTTTATCTATACTCTTTCTGCTTTTTTTGCGCAATGGTTGTGTGCCATACCCAATAACTATATCTAGCCACACTCTTTTTGAAGAGGGTATATCCAACAGTTCTTTCACTTTGTCCTCATCAAACCATCCTACAATACATGTACCCAAGCCTTCTGCTTGCGCAGCTAAAACAATATGCGAAGCAACTATGCCCAAATCCATTTGAGCAAAATCTTTTTTCTTTATCCAACCGCCTATTCCCGAGCTGACATTCACTTTTTCCTCTACTAGCAGTAAATGCACGGGGGCTTGTTTTGTAAAATGATTCATTCCCAATACACGTGAAGAGGTAGCATCGGCTATTTTATTTTTCAACACTGGTTCATCAACCACTACAAAACTCCACGGCTGTGCATTGCAAGCTGAAGGAGCTAATCGAGCTATTTCTATAATACGGTCTATTTTCTCTTTTTCAACGCTTAGCTCTGGGTCAAATGCCCTTACACTTTGTCGTGAGGAAACTAATTCTAAGAAATCCATTGCCTTATTGTTTTTATTGATTAATCTCTCAGTGCAAGTATTCGGCTGATATACTTACCTATTATATCAAACTCAAGATTTACCAAAGTGCCTTTCTCAATTTGATGGAAATTGGTATACTCATAAGTATACGGTATAATAGCAACCTCGAAAGTATCGTCTGTAGGATTAACAACCGTAAGGCTCACACCATTTACAGTAACTGAACCTTTATCGACAGTAAGATATCCTTTTTTAGCCATTTCTTTATCAAAATTGTATTTAAACTTGAAATACCAGCTACCATCGGCCTCTCTCACATTTTCACAAACTGCAGTTTGGTCCACATGCCCTTGCACTATATGCCCGTCTAAACGACCATCCATTATCATGCTGCGCTCTAAGTTTACCTTGTCCCCAATTTTCAACTTGCCTAAGTTTGACACATCCAGCGTCTCTTGAATAGCGGTTACTGTATAAGTATCGTCCTTTATATTCACTACTGTAAGGCAAACACCATTATGAGATATGCTTTGATCTACCTTCAACTCATTGGTAAATGTACACCTTAATGTGAAGTGTACATTTTCTCTATCTTTTTGTATATCAACAATTATTGCTGCTTCTTCTACTATTCCTGAAAACATATTGTATATTTTTAAAAATTAATGAATAAACTGACAAGATTGTACATCTCGTTTAAGTTACCAAATTGATGCACGCTTCTCTTTTGGAAGATACAACTCATTTGATTCTTTTATATCAAATGCATCATACCAAGCATCGATATGTGGCAAAGCACCATTTACGCGCCATTTGCCCAATGAGTGTGGGTCTATTTTGGTAAGACGTAATATTTCTGCATCACGGATATTGCCTCCCCACAAGGTAGCATATGAAAGAAAGAAACGTTGCTCGGGAGTGAAGCCATCAATTTCTTTTCCTGCTTGAACCTCTTTAGTTTTCATATAGGCATTGAGCGAAACCTGTAATCCGCCATGGTCTGCAATATTTTCACCCAAAGTGAAAGTTCCATTTGCTCGCACTGTATCAATCACTACTATATTGTCGAAGTAATCTACCAATACTTTGGCACGTTCATCAAAACTTGCTGCATCTTCTGCACTCCACCACTCGTTAAGGTTGCCCTCTTTATCAAACTTACGACCTTGGTCATCAAATCCATGCGTCATCTCGTGACCAATAACAACCCCTATACCACCATAATTTATAGCATCGTCTGCATTCATATAAAAAAATGGAGGCTGAAGAATACCAGCGGGGAAACAAATCTCATTTGAAGATGGACTGTAATAGGCATTCACTGTTTGTGGCGACATGTGCCATTTAGTTTTATCAACAGGTTTACCCAATTCATCTATCATTTCGTTGTAACTAAACTCTGATGCACGCTTCATATTTGCATAATACGAATCGTCTTTAACTTCTAACGATGAGTAATCTTTCCATTTGTCAGGATAACCAATCTTCACAATAAAGGTGCCCAGCTTCTCGTGAGCTTTCTCTTTAGTCTCATCGCTCATCCACTCTAGGTTTGATATACGTTCGCCAAGCGACTCTGTAAGATTGTTTACCAATGTTAGCATTCTCTCTTTAGCTTCTTCAGGAAAGTATCTCTCTACATAAAGTTGACCAACAGCTTCTCCTAAAGCACCATTTACAGCATCGATACTTCTTTTCCAACGTGGACGATTCTCCTTGCTTCCACTCATAGTTTTACCATAAAAGTCAAAGCTTGCATTTACAAAATCATCACTCAGGTAGTTTGCTGCCGAACGAATAACAATCCAATTCAAATAGCTTTTCAAGTTATCTATCGTCTCTGCATCAATGATATTGATAGCTGCTCTCACTGGTTCAATCTGCGATACATTTAAATCTTCAAGACTGCCAGCTCCTACTTGCTCAAAGTAATAAGCCCAATCAAATGGAGCAACATCTTTTTTTAGGTCTACAAATTTTATTTTATGATAATTCTTTTCAGGTTGGCGACGCTCTTCTTTGGTAAAGTGATTCACAGCCAATTCTGTTTCAATCTTCATTGCTGCACTAGCAGCTTTTGAAGACTCAGCTTCCGTATAACCAATATTTTGAAATTGCTTCTGTATCATTTTCACATACTCTTGACGCAAAAGCTTCGACTCGTCGTCTTGCTCTGTATAATATTCACGCCCACTCATACCAATACCCGATTGATATATATGGGCAATATTCATAGTGCTGTTTTTATTGTCAGGCCCTACAGCAAAACCAAAGAATGGGCTTGCGGCAAATCTGTTTATTTCTGCCATTAGTCTTATAATATCTCTCTTTGAAGTAGCTGCTTCAATCTCTGCCAATATAGGTTTAATAGGATCGAAGCCATCGGCATTAAGTTTTGCATCATCTATACCCATACTATACAAGTCGCCAACCTTCTGGGCGTTAGTGCCTTGCTGATGATTTTCAGCACCAAGCTCTTCTATAAGGCCTTGCACTTGTGCTTGATTGTTCTCGCGCAACTTATCAAAAGTTCCATAACGCGAGTTTTCATCGGGTATTGGGTTGGCCTCTTGCCATCCACCTGTAGCATACATATAAAAATCATCTCCTGGTTCTACAGAAGTATCCATGTTTGAAATTTCTATTCCTTTATCTTTGTGTTGGGTTGCCTGCTGTGTACAACCAAATGATGTTGCCATAACTAAAGTAATTGAATACAATAAAAGTTTTTTCATAATTCGTATTATTTGCGATTTTATTATAGTGCAAAAGTAACCAAAAAAAGTTTGATTCTTTGAAATATACCTACCGCAAAGTGTAATATTTAAAATAGTATACCTGTTTGTTACAACACAATTTATTCATCTTTTAGCATGTTTGCAAAAAGCGATTAAGTTTTGAGTTATATGTAAGAAGTGTGTTAAATATTTTTAAAACAGTTATCAAGCTCTTGTTTCAATGCCATTTTGGTTTCTTCTCTTACAGGCACAAGGGGTAAACGCAACTCATTTTCAAGATAACCCATTAAATTGAGTGCGCATTTTGCTCCTGCTGGATTACCATCTACAAAAAGTAAATGGCAACAGCTGTTCATTTTATTGAAAGCAACTTTCGCCTCTTCAACATTCCCATTCAAAGCTAAGTTCACAATAGCTCCAAACTTCTTGGGAAAAACATTCCCTAAAACAGAAATCACACCATGGCCACCCTCTTTTATAAGATCAACTGTTATAGGGTCGTCGCCCGATAATACAGAAAATCCTACTGGAGCACCTGCTATAATTTCTTTAATTTGCTGAATATTTGGATGAGCCTCTTTTATAGCAATCACATTTGTGCAGTTGCGCGCAATGCGCAAAGTAGTTTCTGCTGTCATGTTCACACTTGTTCTGCTAGGAACATTGTACAAAACTATAGGTAGCGGAGATGCATCAGACAGTGCTTTGAAGTGTTGAAACAAACCCTCTTGCTCAGGTCTTGTGTAGTAGGGTGTAACTGAAAGAATACTATGAACGCCTTCAAAATTAAACGACCTCATCGATTCTACAAGAGCCTTTGTGTTATTACCGCCCATCCCCACCACAATAGGGAGCTTTTTTTGAGTATGTTTTACTACAAAACGAACAATATCGTCTTGCTCTGATAACGACAAGGTAGCTGTTTCGGCTGTAGTGCCCAACACTACAAGAAAGTCTGTGCCCGACTCTAAATGAAAGTTCAACAAGCGCTCAAGCGCATCAAAAGCTACTGTTTTATCTTCTTTAAAGGGAGTAACCAAAGCAACTCCCATTCCTTTTAAGGAGATGTTTGCCATAAAGGATGTTTGTTTATGTTTATGTTTTAGCCTCGCTGCAACAAAAGCAAATGTCAACAGATTAGCACTATTTTGCATGCAAAGTTATAATTTTTATCCGTTATTATAGCAAAAAGAAACTAATTTATTGACTGACTAAGTGCAAGAGGAGCATCTAAACTTTCACTTCAAATACTAAACCCTACTTATATACAATGCATGAATCACGCCAGGAATCCAACCTCTTAGAGTTAGAAGAATATTTATTA
>CAZIUT010000120.1:0-6291 GCA_964542545.1 uncultured Dysgonomonadaceae bacterium
AATTTTAGAAAGAGCTAAATAACATGATACAACAAGAATCAAGATTAGCTGTAACTGATAACAGCGGAGCAAAAGAAGCATTATGTATTCGTGTATTAGGTGGAACTAGAAGACGATATGCCTCAGTAGGTGATGTGATTGTGGTTTCCATTAAGCATGTTATACCCTCAAGTGAAGTGAAAAAAGGCGCAATATCTAAAGCAATAATCGTTCGCACAAAGAAAGAAATTCGTCGTCCTGATGGTTCTTATATTCGTTTCGATGACAATGCATGTGTTTTACTAAACACCGCCGGAGAATTACGTGGAAGTCGTATATTCGGCCCAGTTCCTAGAGAATTACGTTCAACAAACATGAAAATTGTTTCACTAGCGCCTGAAGTGCTTTAATCATTTTAAAAGGAAATATATAATGAGTAAATTACATATTAAGAAAGGCGATACTGTTTACGTAAATACCGGTGAAGATAAAGGTAAAACAGGTACGGTTTTGCAAGTTCTTGTAACAAAAGATCGTGCAATTGTTGAAGGTATCAACATGATATCAAAACATTCAAAACCAAATGCGCAAAATCCTCAGGGAGGAATAGAAAAGAAAGAAGCATCTTTACATATTTCTAATCTAAACTTGGTTGATCCAAAAACTGGAAAACCAACACGTGTAGGTAGAAAAAAAGATAGCAACGGAAAATTGGTACGATACGCAAAAACATCAGGGGAGGAAATTAAATGAGCATAGTAGTAAATTTAAAAGAAGACTATAAAAACAGAATCGTTCCTGCTCTGGTAAAGGAGTTTTCATATACGTCGATTATGCAATCTCCGAAGCTGGAGAAAATTGTAATCAACCAGGGATTAGGAATTGCTATTGCAGATAAGAAAATCATCGATACAGCGATTTCTGAGTTAACAACGATAACTGGTCAAAAGGCCGTTGTAACCTATTCAAAGAAGGATATTTCTAACTTTAAGTTAAGGAAGAAAATGCCTATAGGTGTACGCGTTACATTGCGCCACGATAAAATGTATGAGTTTCTTGAAAGATTGGTACGCGTTGCGTTACCAAGAACACGAGACTTTAGAGGTATTAATGCGAAACTCGACGGTAGAGGAAATTACACGTTAGGGATTCAAGAACAAATTATTTTCCCAGAAATTAATATTGATAAAATCAATAATATTTTAGGTATGAATATTACTTTTGTTACTACAGCAAACACCGATGAAGAGGGATATGCTTTATTAAGAGAGTTTGGATTACCTTTCAAAACAGATAAAAACACTAAATAAATGGCAAAAGAATCATTGAAAGCGCGCGAGGTAAAAAGAGCAAAGTTAATCGCCCGTTATGCAGAAAAAAGAGCTAGGCTTAAAGCCGAAGGTGACTATGATGCACTACAAGCTTTACCAAAAAACGCATCTCCTGTGCGTGCTCATAATCGTTGCAAAATAACTGGACGTCCTAAAGGATATATGCGTCAGTTTGGTCTTTCTCGTATTCAATTTAGAGAAATGGCTTCGCAAGGTTTAATTCCAGGTGTTAAAAAAGCAAGCTGGTAACAGTGCAAAACAATATAATATTATTAAATATTGTCTCGGCGTTCGAGATCAATTTAAACTAAATAAACATGACAGATCCAATAGCAGATTATTTGACGCGAATAAGGAATGGGATTCAAGCACGTCATCGTGTTGTAGATATTCCATCATCAAATTTAAAAAAGGATATTACAAAAATTCTTTTTGACAAAGGATACATACTTAACTATAAGTTTGTAGATGAAGGACCTCAAGGTACAATTAAAATAGCTTTGAAGTACGACCCAGTAACTAAGATTAATGCAATAAAGAAGTTGAGACGTATATCTACTCCTGGCTTGCGTCAATACGTTGGTTATAAAGATATGCCTCGAGTTTTGAACGGTTTAGGTATAGCAATTGTATCTACTTCTCATGGTGTAATAACAGATAAAGAAGCCAGAAAAGAAAAAGTTGGCGGTGAAGTTATATGTTACATTTATTAAAATAGAATAGATATGTCAAGAATAGGAAAATTACCAATAACATTACCTTCATCAGTTACAGTAAACATCGACGATAATAACTTAGTTTCAGTAAAAGGCCCTAAAGGAGAGATGTTTCAACAAGTTAACCCTGAAATGAAACTATCTGTTGAAGATGGTGTTTTATCAATAGAAAGATCCTCTGAATCAAAAGAACATAAGTCACTCCACGGTCTTTATAGATCGTTGATAAACAATATGATAATTGGAGTTTCAGAAGGTTTTCGTAAAGAACTAGAATTAGTGGGAGTTGGTTATAGAGTAACTAATACAGGTCAGCTTTTAGAATTGTCTTTAGGCTTTTCACATCCAATATTTTTGCAACTACCTGAAGAGATTGTTGTAGAAACTAAGATGGAAAGAAACAAAAGTCCACTTATTTCTTTAGAATCCTGCGACAAACAACTACTTGGCCAAGTATGTGCTAAGATACGTTCGTTTAGAGCACCAGAGCCATATAAAGGCAAGGGTGTACGTTTTGTTGGCGAGCATATTCGTCGCAAATCGGGTAAAACAGCAGCTAGTGAATAATTTACGTAAACTGAAATTAGTATGTCAACAAAGTTAAAGAAAAGAATAAAAATAAAAAGGCGTATTCGCGGTAAAATTCAAGGAACTAATGAGTGTCCCAGATTAACTGTTTACCGTAGTAATAATCAAATATATGCTCAAATAATTGATGATATTTCTGGTGTTACATTAGCATCAGCTTCTTCTTTGAAAATTGAAGATAAGCTTCCAAAAAAAGAAATAGCAGCAAAAGTTGGTGAGTTAATTGCACAAAATGCAAAAGAAGTAGGTATTGAAAATATATCATTTGATAGAAATGGTTATTTATACCATGGGCGTGTAAGAGAGTTAGCAAATGGTGCTCGTAAAGGCGGACTTAAATTTTAAAAACATGGCAAGAGTAAATAGAAAAGTAAAAACTACCAACGACATTGAGTTGAAGGATAGGTTAGTAGCAATTAATAGAACTACTAAAGTAACCAAAGGTGGGCGCACATTTACATTTGCAGCCATGGTTGTTGTTGGAAATGAAGATGGAATTGTAGGCTGGGGCCTAGGAAAAGCAGGTGAAGTAACAACAGCTATTGCTAAAGGAGTAGAAGCTGCTAAAAAGAACCTTGTTAATGTCCCAGTTTATAAAGGTACTATACCTCATGAGCAAATAACACGTTTTAGCGGTGCTGAAGTTTTCTTGAAGCCTGCAGTTGAAGGTACTGGGGTTAAAGCCGGTGGTGCTATGCGTGCAGTTCTTGAGAGTGTTGGGATAACTGATGTTTTAGCAAAGTCTAAAGGATCATCTAATCCTCATAACCTTGTAAAAGCTACTATAGCCGCACTTATGGAGCTCAGAGACCCTATTACAATATCTCGAATCAGGGGTATTGGACTAGATAAAGTTTTTAACGGATAATTTAAAGGAAGATATCAATATGGCTAAAATTAGGATAAAACAAATAAAAAGCAGGATTGGATCTCCTCAAGATCAAACAAGAACTTTAGATTCTTTAGGTCTAAACAAAATTAATAAAATTGTTGAGCACGATGATACTGCAACAATAAGAGGAATGATTACTAAAGTTCAACACTTAGTAACTATTGTAGAATAAGAAATATAGATAATAATACATTAGGAAATGAATTTATCGAATTTAAGACCAGCAGAAGGGTCAACTAAAACCCGTAAAAGAATTGGTCGTGGACAAGGATCAGGATACGGCGGAACTTCTACTAGAGGTCACAAAGGGGCACAATCAAGATCTGGTTATTCCAAAAAAGCTGGTTTCGAAGGTGGGCAAATGCCAATATACCGTCGTTTACCAAAATTTGGATTCACGCCTTTGAAAAGAAAAGAGTTTAAAGTAATTAATCTAGATAAGCTACAAGAGCTTGCAGATAATAATATTACTGTAATAGATACTGAGGTTCTTATCAAAGAGGGTCTTATGTCCCCAAAGCATTTAATTAAAATACTTGGGAATGGGACTTTAACTGCAAAGTTGGAAATAAAAGCTCATGCTTTTTCAAAAACTGCAGAGGAAGCAATTAAAACTGCAGGTGGAACAGCTATAAAAATCCAATAAAATGAGATTTGTTAAAACAGTTGAGAATATTTGGAAAATCGAAGATCTGCGAAAAAGACTTTTAACAACACTCTTCTTCATTGCTATCTATCGTTTTGGCTCGTTTGTAGTTTTACCAGGCGTTGACCCTGTTCAACTGCAAGCTTTACAATCAAACGCTAGCTCTGGACTCTTAGGATTGTTAGATATGTTTTCGGGAGGTGCTTTTGCTAATGCATCAATTTTTGCATTAGGCATTATGCCTTACATTTCTGCATCCATTGTGATACAGTTATTAGGCGTGGCTCTTCCTTATTTTCAGAAACTTCAGAGAGAAGGTGAAAGTGGTAGAACTAAAATGAACCAATATACTCGTTACTTAACAGTAATTATTTTATTGGTACAAGGTCCCGCTTATATTTATGGTGCATTAGGAAATGCAGTTCCTGGGGGCTTTTGGGACTGGGTGTTACCCACTACCATTATCTTAGCATCTGGAAGTATGTTTGTTTTATGGTTAGGTGAGCGAATTACTGATAAAGGTATAGGAAATGGTATTTCTTTTATTATTTTAATTGGTATAATTGCTCGTTTACCTCTTGCTTTAATAGGTGAGTTTGTGTCTAGATTAAAAGACTCAGGTGGCGGTCTAATTGTATTTATGCTTGAAATTGTTTTCTTATTATTTATTATTGCTGCTGCAATAATGTTGGTGCAAGGTGCTAGAAAAGTGCCTGTTCAATATGCAAAGCGAGTAGTAGGTAATAGACAATATGGTGGAGTACGTCAATATATACCGTTAAAAGTAAATGCAGCTAATGTTATGCCTATAATTTTTGCGCAAGCAATTATGTTTATACCCATAACTCTTGCTAACTTTACAGCAAAAGAAGGTGGTGGCTTTTTGTCTTCTTTGATGGACCATACCAGTTTTTGGTACAATTTGCTTTTTGCACTGATGATTATAGCATTTACCTATTTTTATACGGCAATTACTATTAATCCTACTCAAATGGCAGAAGACCTCAAACGTAACAATGGCTTTATTCCAGGTATAAAACCTGGAAAAAGAACTGCTGAATATATTGACACTATAATGTCTCGTATTACTTTACCCGGATCAATATTCCTTGCTATTGTGGCAATATTGCCAGCTTTTGCCAGCTTTTTTGGTGTAAGTGGACAATTTGCTCAGTTTTTTGGAGGGACTTCTCTATTGATTCTTGTTGGTGTTGTATTAGACACTTTACAGCAAATAGAAAGTCACTTGCTCATGCGTCATTACGATGGGCTCTTGAAATCGGGTAAAATTAAAGGTAGAACTGGGTCTATCGCAGCATACTAATAGACTATTAAAAAAACGATGACAAAGCAATATGATTTTTCTTAAAACAGACAAAGAAATTGAATTAATGCGCGAAAGTAACCGCTTGGTAGGTATGACACATGGGGAGTTGTCCAAACATATTCGACCAGGCATTACGACATTGCAGATTGATAAGATAGCTGATGAGTTTATAAGAGATCATGGAGCAATTCCTTCTTTTTTTGGTTACGGTGGCTTTCCAAATTCTATTTGTACCTCTGTAAATGATCATGTAGTTCATGGCATTCCTAATAATACCCCTTTGAAAGAAGGAGATATTATTTCAATAGATATTGGCACAGTAAAAAATGGATATAATGGTGACTCAGCATACACATATTGCGTTGGGGAAGTATCTGACGAAATAAAAGAGTTACTAAGAGTTACACGTGAGTCTCTTTATATCGGTATAAAGCAAGCGAAAGAAGGTAATAGAATTGGGGATATCGGACATGCTATACAAACTTACTGTGAAAAACTTGGTTATTCAGTAGTAAGAGAGTTAGTAGGGCATGGTATAGGACGTAAGATGCACGAAGCTCCAGAAGTACCAAATTATGGTAGACGCGGAACTGGTCCGTTAATTAAGAACGGAATGTGTATTGCAATCGAACCAATGATAAATATGGGTAGTAAAAATGTCGTTTTTGAAAACGACGGTTGGACGGTTCGCACAAAGGATCGCAAACCATCTGCACATTTTGAACATACGATTGCTGTTCGAAATGGAAAGGCAGATATTTTATCAACTTTTGAATTTATAAAAGATAATCTTTAAACATCGTAATTAATAA
>CAZIUT010000121.1:0-6271 GCA_964542545.1 uncultured Dysgonomonadaceae bacterium
AAGCCGATGTGAGTATTGCCATGGGCAAGGGGAGCGATATTGCTATGGAGGTGGCTAAGATGACTATTATCTCTTCCGATTTGCTGAAGATTCCAAAAGCTATTCGTCTTTCAGATAGCACAGTAAAGACTATTAGGCAAAACCTGTTTTGGGCTTTCATATACAATGTTATTGGTATACCTATTGCGGCAGGAATTTTATATCCTATCAATGGGTTCTTGTTGAGCCCAATGATTGCTGGTGCAGCTATGGCATTGAGCTCGGTAAGTGTTGTTACTAATAGTTTGCGATTGAAGTCAAAGAAACTATAACTGTCTTTTATTCAAAAAATAAAATAGAAATATAGAGTGATGCTTTTATATAATATATAGAGATACAATGTTTGGGTCTCTCTTATCGATGCAAATAATTAATTTTAAGAAGCCAGTTAAATAAAGATTACAACCAATTATGAAAACATTGAAATTCAAAACCAATATTGAGTGCCCTAGTTGCGAGGCACGTGTGAAACCATTCTTAGATAAAAAAGAAGGTGTTGATTCTTGGCATGTGGATACAGACCATGCAGACAAGATACTTATAGTTGAAACCGAAAGTTTGGGAGCTAAAGATGTGATTAAAACAATAAAAAGAACAGGATTTATAGCTGAGGAAGTATAACCTATATTATTGATTATCTAAGCTTCTTATTTGCGGAAGGTATTGAATTCTGCCCACATAATAAATCTTTTTATAGAGGTTTATTATGTGGCAGATGCGTTAATCTTCCTTTTGAAAAGAGGCTTGTTGAACATGTCGAAGTGTAGGCTCTTTCTATTTCAACAGGACCTTAAAGTAGTAGCTATATTGTTGGAACCCGATGTTTTATATCTAAACAAAGTTAAGAACAAGGGTGAGTAATACGGTTTAAACACGAAAGGCTAAAATTTTGATTTTAGCCTTTCGTGTATTTATTGTTAATAGTTAATCTGTTCTCTCGTTTCTATTATTTGTGAATTGCCTTATCTTTTGGGAAGGCCTTTTCATTCCAAGCTTTTTTTGCTGTCCAATCTTCGGCAGGAGATGTCCAAAAAGAGTGGTTGGCAGGTAAACCAAGTGGCAGGAAGGAAAAGGATGTTAGGTATAAGCTACCATTGTTTGTGTATCCATCAGATAAATCGGGTTGATGTCCCACAAATCCTAATTTTAAGAACCCCATTTCATTGAAGTTGCTTTCAGTAGAAAACATGCGTTTCTTTACGCTTGTAAGTGCATTACGCACTTGTCCTTCTGTGAGTTTTGGTGGTAATATCTCTTTTAAACTAACCAATGCTAATGCTTGAAAAGCTCCAGTGCGATAGGTGATAGATCTTCCGAAAGCAGGGAAAGATGCCTCTGGAGAGATAAGACGTTCTAAGATGACTGAGTAGCGCTGGATGCGTTTAGTTGCAGCATCTAATTGTTCTTGTTGTGCTAGTTTATTTTTGTTGACACAGATTTCCAATACTTCTAAATACATTGGCTGTATGACGTAGCTATTATAATAATCGAAAGAAAAATTCTCTCCATCTGAATAAAATCCGTCGCCTATATACCATTCTTCTGTTTTTCTTAGTGCTGAACTAATGCGAAAAGCATCATATGGCGCATCGATAGATAAGAGAAAAGCTTCTACAGTTGCAGAAAAAAGCAGTCAGTTATTGTAAGGAGGGTTCACACGGCGTAAAAGGGTAAATTCCTCAATGTATCGTTGTTTTGTAATATTATCCAAAGGTTCCCAAAGTTTTTCGGGTGCACGAATAAAGCTTTGAGCAATAAATGCTGCATCTACTAAGGGTTGCATTTCTTTTCTCCACAATAAGTAGTCGGAGCTCTCTGGGTCAACAGCGTTAGCATAGCTTTTTAGCGCCCATTTGCGAAGTTGTATCGTTGTTTTCCTTCAGCTGTGTTATCATCGGGTAGGTTGAGCCATGGAGCTATACCAGCCATTAGTCGTCCAAAAGCTTCCATGTAGGTTACATCTTTGCTTCTCCCATCCCAATGTGGGCTTACTTCTACTTGCATATTCTTTTTCAACTCGCCGTTTGCCATATTGCGCAATACGGGTTCTGCAATTTTGTAAGCTAGGTCAGTTGTGAATTTGCGATCGGGGATATTATTTTGTGCTGTGCTTGTGGCGACGCAACAAGCAATAATTGACGCAATAATCAGCGAGCAGATTCGTCTCATAGTTGATTATGATTTGTAATTTGTTAAAGTTGATAGAACTGTAATTAATAAAATGTTTTAGTGCTATTTCTTTTGAAGAGTATAGCACACCCAATTCAAGCTGTCTTTTTAGACAAAACGTGCTTTTATAAAGCACTTAGTCATGGGGTATTAGTAATTTGCTAAAATATAGAATATGCCTGCTATATAACCCTTTGTGTTGTAGCCAAAAGTTGTCTCAGCACGTGTGATAGGCTATTTTGAATTTATATATTTCGTTTAAACATCTATTGTTCTTTTCTCCTTATTGCTTTGTATGGCTACTTCTATTATTTTCATAACGTTGGCGCCTTCTTTAGCAGTTACTGCTATTTTTTCTTTGCCCCATATTGTATCGCGAAGGTTGATAAAATAATCGCGATAATCTCCTTTTTCGCTTTCTATTTTGCTAGATATTTCTATCCCGTTGCATTCAGTCTTTAATATGCCCCATATCGATTCGGGTTCCATGCCCCAATTAAAAGTGTTGGGAATTGCTCCTTTGTCAAGGTTTTCTTCTTGCACATCCAACCCGAACTTAACAAACGAACCTTTGCTACCATGAATTTGATATGTAGCTCCTGGTATTTTTGCTAGCGATGCAGATTTTAGAGTTGCAGTGTGAGTGGGGTAGTGTAGTTTCACATCAAATGTATCGTCGGCTTTAGCCCATGGTCTCACTGTTTTTATATGAGCAGTAACTGCTTCTGGCATTCCAAAGAAATAGAGCGATTGGTCTATTAAATGAGAGCCAAGGTCATAAAGAATACCTGAGCCAGGCAGTGGGTCTTCTCGCCATGCACCAGGTTTTGGTTGTGGTCTGAAACGGTCGAAGTGAGTTTCATAATCTACAATATCGCCAAGTACTCCGCTGGCCAAAATGTTTTTCACTGTTTTGGTGTCGCTTGTAAATCTTCTATTGTGGTATACTGTAAGTATTTTCTTTTGTTTTTTCGACAGTTCAACTAATTCTTCGGCTTCTGCCAAGGTTACTGTAAATGGTTTTTCTACAACCACGTGTTTGTTGGCTAGCAGCGCTTCTTTTGCCCAATGAAAGTGTACTGTATTGGGCGAGGTGACAATTACAAGGTCTATATTTTCATCGTCGATAATGCTTTGCCCACCAGACACTATTTCTGTGTCGGGGTATCTCACTTGTGCTATGTGGACATTGTTGGGGTTGGCTGTGCTTATTTTTGAAAGTTCAAATCCATCTACTACATCTATAAATGGTGCATGAAACACTCTGCCTGATAATCCAAAACCAATAATGCCTGTGCGAATAATATTATCCATGATTTAATCTGTTTATATTAAATTATTTTATCTTTTTTGATTTAATAAAAAAACTGCAAGTTTTTTAGTAGCTATTCCTCTGTGGCTTAAACTGTTTTTAATTTCCTCTGAAAGTTCTCCAAATGTTTTGTCGTAGCCTGTAGGTTGAAAGATAGGATCGTAACCAAAACCTTTTGAACCTCGTTTCTTAAGGGTTATTTTTCCTTTTACTGCTCCTTCGAAATAATACTCTTCTCCTTTAAATATAAGGGCTATTACTGTTCTAAATTGGGCTTTTCTATTTTCCACGCCTCCCAAATCGTGCAATAGTTTTTGCATATTGTCTTTTGAGTCACAATTAGGACCAGCATATCTTGACGAGTATATGCCAGGCGCATTATTTAATGCGTCGACCTCTAAACCTGTGTCATCGGCAAAGCAATCGAAGCCAAATCTGTCTTTTACAAACCGTGCCTTGATGAGCGCATTTTCTTTTAAGGTATCTCCTGTTTCGGGTATCTCCTCGTGGCAGTTTATGTCGCTAAGGCTTAGAATTTCTAACTGTTCTTTGCTTATTTTCTTTATTTCGTGAAGCTTATGCTGATTATTAGTCGCAAAAACTATTTTCATATATCGGTTTCTTTATTCAGTTATTTCAGTAATTGGAGTTATTTCTAATTTTCGGAATTCAACTTCCGAGCCTTCTGCCTGAATGGCAATTTGTCCTTTTTGTGCTGTACAATTATACCCATGATTCACTAAAGTATTGTTTACCCACACTTTCACTTCATCATTTAGGCACTCTATTACCATGTTGTTCCATTCACCAACAGGGCTCTCTACATTGTCTACAAGTTTTTTTATACGACGTGCTTTTCCTTCAGTTATCCCCCATTCCTCCTTGGGTCCTCTGTGTTTTTCCATATTGGGTACAGTTATGTCTTCTACAATGCACCAAAAGTCACCAGCATTTTTGTGTTCCATTTGCACTTCCAAAGATTTAGGGAACATATTGTATAGCGCACGGGGTGTTGACGCATGCACCAACACGCCACAATTGCCTGGTTCGGCTGCAAAGCGATACTCTACCTCAAGTCTATAGTCTTCAAACTCTTCGTCTGTTATAAGATGTCCGCCAGGAGTGCCTAAGCTCACTAACAACCCATTGCGAACGATAAAGGGGTTTATAGCTTCGGAGTCGTTGTCCATTGCTGGCACGTCTGCATGCCAACCGCTTAGATCTGTGCTATTAAAAAGAATTTGGTTTTTGGGTTGCTTTACTGTGCAAGCTGATAGAATAAATAGTGCTGCTAGCAGAAGTGAATTAGTTTTCATAAGTGTTCTTTTTTATTGTTAAGATCTAAATGTATATGAAGATGAGTTGTTGTTTTTTCTAGAAAACATGAAGTTTTAACTAAGTAGGAACAAATATATATAATATCTATTGAATAGGAGAATCTTTGGCTCTTAATTTTAGAAACATCGTGTTGATTATTTTTCTCTCGTGTGAGTCAGCTTTATGAGTCAGAAGTGAAATCGACGGTGTCAGATTCGGCAATCATGTCATAGGAGTCAAATCGAAGGTGTAGGATTCGGCAATCATTTCATAAAAGTCAAGTCGGATGTGTCAGATTAGTCAATCAAGTCATGAAAGTTAAATACGAGCATGCAGGATTGCACGATGAGGCCATAAAACTCAAATTTAAAATGGAAGATAAACCTTATTATTCATGTTTTTAGCTTTGCTTATATATTCAAGGCGTCGAACTTCGAATATATAGTGTGGATTAATTCAAGAAGCTGTCTTCCGAATAAGCATTTTACAGGTCATGCAAAAATAAATACGACTTGTTTTTTCTATGGGTTACAGAAAGATTACGCAAACAAATAGTTATGCTACTAATTAGTGATATGTAGATTTTTAAAACAAAAAAACGTCGTAATCAATGATTACGACGTTTGTCTTGAAGGCTTTATACTTCTGATTGTGCGGCTGAAGGGACTCGAACCCCCACGACTCGCGTCACTAGATCCTAAGTCTAGCGCGGCTACCAATTACGCCACAGCCGCAAAAAGCGATGCAAAGATAGTATATTTTTTTAATCCCAAACAAATAATACTCCTTTTTTCTTCAAAATGAGTGTTATTTTTCTTTTGCAACCCTCAAATGTTGGTTTGTACAGATGTTTTTGCAGTAAATATCATTTTTCCCCAAGTATTAGCTCTTCTATTATGCGTGGAAAATGGGTGTATTCGAGCTTGTGTACTTTTTGAGCAACATCTTCATGGGTATCCATAGGGAGGATATTGCACGATTCTTGAAAAATAATTTCTCCATCGTCATATTTTTCATTCACATAATGTATAGTAATGCCAGATATTGTGTCTTTCATTTCCACAACTTTTTTGTGCACATTGTCCCCATACATACCTTTTCCTCCATACTTAGGTAGCAAAGCAGGGTGGATATTAATGATTTTATTAGGGTAGCTATTTATTAGTGATTCAGGAATTTTTAAGAGAAACCCTGCCAGAACGATATAGTCTATACTATAGTCTGATAAAAGCTTCAAAAGCGCTGTTCCTTCCGCTATTTCTTCTTTATTAAAGGTGTAAGAAGGTATGTTTAAAGATTTTGCACGTTGATGGACAAAGGCATTTTGCTTGTTAGATATTACAACAGCTACTTCAATTTGATTGCTTTTGTTGAAATATTTGGCTATGTTTTCAGCATTTGTTCCGTTTCCAGATGAAAAAAGGGCTATATGTG
>CAZIUT010000122.1:0-6210 GCA_964542545.1 uncultured Dysgonomonadaceae bacterium
TTATTATGGGTTTTGGTTGCAATGTTCCCGCCATTCTTGCTACACGCACCATTGAAAGCCGCAGCAGCAGGATGATTACAATGCTTATCAACCCGCTCATGTCTTGTAGTGCACGACTGCCCATCTATATTCTTTTTGTGAGCGCTTTCTTTCCCAAACATGCAAGCACGGCTCTATTTGCAATATATCTCTTTGGTATTCTGTTAGCGGTAATAATGTCGAAGTTGTTTCGTAAAACATTGTTCAAGGAAGAGAACACTCCCTTTGTAATGGAGCTTCCGCCCTACAGAATGCCTACAGTAAAATCGACTATTACACACATGTGGGACAAATCGCGCCAGTATTTACAGAAAATGGGAGGTATTATTCTTATTGCCTCTATCGTAATATGGTTTTTAGGCTATTTCCCTCGCAATGCCGACAAAGAAATTGTTTTTGATGAGCAAATAGAACAAACTTCAACACTGTTTTCGGAAAACAAGATAACTGAACAAAGAAAAGACAGCATTATATCTGGTATAGAAATTATGCGCGCTTCTGTGCTTCAAGAAAACTCTTATATTGGCAAAATAGGTCACTTCGTTGAACCTGTTATGCGCCCATTAGGCTTCGATTGGAAAATATCGGTGAGTATTATTACTGGAATGGCTGCCAAAGAAATTGTTGTGAGCACATTAGGAGTCCTTTACCCTGGAGATGCTGAAAGTCAAGAATCGCTTCAAACACGTATAAAGAATGAGAAGTATAGCGATGGTTCGCCTGTGTTTACAACCAGTGTTGTTATTGCTCTTATGCTATTTGTGTTGATTTATTTTCCGTGTATTGCTACTATAGTGGCTATTAAAGAAGAGTCGGGGTCGTGGAAATGGGGATTGTTCACCATAGTCTACACCACACTGCTTGCATGGGTGATAGCATTTATGGCTTATCAAATTGGAATGCTTTTCTAAACAATTTACACTTAAAGTTGTTTTTATAATATGAACATACAACTAATTATAGTAATAATCATTGGCATATCTGTAGCTGCAATACTATTGCGCGGTATCTATCGATTTTTCTTTGTAGAGAATAAGAACGGATACTGTGGAGGCTGCACTGGCTGTGCTTTGTCAAGAGATTGGAAAGAAGACGAAGAGGTTGATCCTTATACGGCTTATTTAAATCAGTAGGCTACCTGAGGTTATTTGCAAGAATGCAGAGACAGGCTGGCACTTGTTTGATTGAATAACATAGCCAGACAGTTCATTCGAAAGTAATTGCTATGCATTAAATAAAAAATGGCTAATTACCCTTTAATTCTTCTCTGCAAAAACACCCACAACTTAGCCAGTATGTATATTGTTATCAATACAAATATGATAAATGCGCCAGAAGGAACATTTAAAGTATAAGACAGAAGCAAGCCCACTACACACCCTACAAAACTAATTGCTACCGATGCAATCATTATTTTAGAGAACCTATTGGTGAAGATATTGGCTGTCATTTGCGGCACTGTCAACAGTGATATAAGCAACACTATACCCACCAAACGAATGCTTAGCACAATAGTTACTGCCACCAACATAATAAGGGTGTACTCAAGAAAAACTACAGGAAGACCTCGAGTTTTAGCAAACTCTTTATCGAAAGAAACATTGAGTATAGAACGATAGGAAAAGGTGAAGAATAGTATCAACACCAAACTCAGCAGTGCCAATAGTGTAATATCCATTTGGCTAATAGTGAGTATATTACCAAAAAGGTACTCGGATAGATTGGGGGCATAACCTGGCGTTAAGAATATAAGAATAATTCCCAATGCCATTCCCAACGACCAAAACACGCCAATAGCAGAGTCTTCGCGTACATTTTCATTTTTAGATAACCTCTGAATACCAAAAGCAGTCAGAACAGAAAAAACTAAAGCAGACAGAATAGGACTAAATCCGAAATAAAACCCTATACCAATACCACCAAACGATGCATGAGTAATACCCCCACTAATAAAAACCATGCGCCTTGCCACCACATAACTACCAATAATACCGCAAGCAATACTGGCAAGCAAGCTGCCCAACAACGCATTGCGAAAGAAGGCATAGTTTAAAAGTTCTATAACATCCATGTTGTTGTTCTATGCAGATTGATGTTTTTTTGGAAGCGATTTCATCTTATCAAGCATCTCTTTCTTTACTTGTTGAGGCAAGCTAATATGACGCATGCGTAAACTTCTTAACCAAAGATTTTTTTCTTCATCCATGAGTGTGTAGAAAATATCTCTAAACTCATCGGCCTCTTCATCGGAGTACTCATGCGAAGGCTTTCGCTCAAAACGATCAAGTTCTTCATCATCAAAATACTCGGGCTTAGAGTTCAACTCATCTGCTGGATGTTCGCACACAGCATGAGCACCGCAACAACCCTCGGGTCGCACATATTTTTCAGGGTCAGCTTCGGGCACACCTTTTAAACGTTGAAAGGTATTCCAAAGATACGTTGCTATCGCAAATGCGACTATGATTCCTATAAAAATAAGTAGACTTTTCATTATTTAAAAATTATCTGTTTCGTTCAACTTAAATCCACCTTGTTGCAAATCTTCCCAAAAGGAAGGGTAAGATTTGGTAACAACTTCAGGGTGATTGATATAAAACTCTTTTAATATAATAGACGCTGGAGCAAAGGCCATAGCCATTCGATGATCTTCGTATGTATTTATAACAATTGTTTCATCGGTTAAACAACGTTCACCATCCCACTCCAGTATTCCATTTTCTGTTTCTCGCAATACATAGCCCAACTTCTCAAGTTCAGTTATTAATGCTGCTATTCTATCTGTTTCTTTTATTTTCAGTGTTTGCAAACCACTAAAAAAGAATGGTCTATTCAACAAACAACATGTAACAGCAAAAGTTTGTGCCAAATCGGGTTCATTAATGAAATTGTGAAAGAACTTACCCTTTGCTCTGTCTTTTTTCTTCAACACCACGCCATCTTCAACAAAAGTAGTTGAAACTCCTAAATCTGCAAATAAATGAACAATATTAGCATCGCCTTGCATGCTCTCTTTTCTTAGTCCTTTCAATGTTACTTCTGCCTCTGGCATAAGTGCAACAAGTGAATACCAATAAGATGCTGCCGACCAATCAGCCTCTACACTATATGGAATTGCTTTGTAAGGTTGAGAATCAATATTTATAGTCTTCTCCTCCCACTTTACGCTTACACCATAATCTTCCATCATCTTCTGAGTGAGATGAATGTAGGGTCTTGATATAACCTCATGTTCAAGATGCAATTTCAAGCCATATTCCATAGCAGGTGCTATCATCATAAGAGCGGAGATGAATTGGGAGCTCACATTGGCCGAGAGATAAACCTCGCCACCTTCCAGTTTCCTACCTTTTATTTTAAGCGGAGGATACCCTTTATTACCAAGGTATTCAATTTCTGCACCTAGAATAATAAGTGTGTCAACCAGCGGGTGTATAGGTCGCTCATGCATGCGCTCCGACCCTTTTAAAATCCACTCACCTTCTACACATGCCAAGAATGCCGCTAAGAAACGCATAGCTGTTCCTGCACCACGAACATCAAACTCATTTGTGTTAGATGCAAATGCATCTCTTATTACTCGTGTGTCTTCACTTACCGATATGTTCTCAATTTCATACTTACTCAAACTCAAAGCATTGAGTATGAGTGCACGATTACTTATGCTTTTTGAACCGGGGAGTATTACGGTGTTGTATAAAGAATTGGGAGGATATATTTTATAAGCCATGCTCTATTTTTTAATGTAAAAGTAATACTTTTAGAAGTAAAAATCAAAACCATTTTGTTAACTATGAGCAACAGTTTGCCCCTTGTCTCTAGTTTCTTGTTACTTTTCTCTAAAACAAAATACCATACACAAATATCCCTACAATAGCTATTGGTGCAACATATTTGAGAATAAAAATATAGCCCTTAATAAATTGAGCTGACACAGATAGTGTTTCATCATTGGTGAGTTGTGCTGCTGTTATTTTTCTGTCTAAACGCCATCCAATAAATAGTGAGATGAAGAGTCCGCTCAAAGGCAACATTATTTTAGCTGTAGAATAATCGAGTATATTGAAAAACTGTGGCGACATAGATGAAACAACCCCCAACACGGCCACACCCATTGCTACTAAGGCAACTGCATTTCGCCTCAACATATCAAACTCTTCGTGCAAATAAGAGGTTACAACCTCCATAAGCGAAATAGTAGATGTGAGTGCGGCTACAGCCAATAGTACAAAAAAGAGAGTAGACCAAAGACTGGAAAGAGGCAAGTGATTAAACAGCTCTGGTATGGTTATAAACAACAAACCCGGACCTCCTGCTACAAGCGACGATACAATGGTGTCGGGTGTTTGTGTTAATGCAAAAGCTGCAGGAAATATAACAATACCTGCCAAAATAGCAACCAATGCATCAAGCACTGAAACTTGAATTGCAGTTTTGCGCAAATTAGAGTCATCGCGAAAATAAGACCCGTATGTAGTCATACACCCCATACCAATTGAAAGTGAGAAGAATGCTTGCCCCATTGCATCTAAGAATACAGTTGACTTCATTGTTTCCATATTAGGTTTGAAAAGGAAAGCCAACCCTTCGGCCGAGCCACTAAGGGTGATAGAACGAACACCCAATACAATTAATATCAGAAAGAGCAGAGGCATCAATATTTTTGCAGATTGCTCAATGCCCCGTTTCACTCCCGAAAGGATGAAGAATGCAGTGAGCACTGTAAAGATGAGCATCCAGGTAATTTGGCGAGCAGAGTTGTTAAGCAGCGAGTCAAAGTTATTGGCAAAACTATCGGCCGCCATCAATTGGCCCGATACACTTTGCATAATATACTCCGTGGTCCAACCACACACAACCATGTAGAAGCCCAGGATTAAAAAAGCGGTGAGTATTCCCAGTTGGCCAACCCATTTCCACGAAGTGCCTGGCGCAAGCTTCTCAAAAGCTCCCGAGCCATTGGCTCTGCCCGAGCGACCAATAATAAACTCGCCCATCATCAAAGGTATTCCAAAGAAAAGAATGCAACCAATATAGAGAAGCATAAACAGTGCTCCGCCACCATCGGCTACCTGACTGGGGAATCGCCATATATTGCCCAACCCAACAGCTGAGCCAGCCGCAGCAGCAATAAGACCTAATTTAGAAGTAAACTTTATTCTTTTTATATTCATAATATAGTATGGATATAGATGAAGTGTAGAACTATCTTACAAAGGTCCACTGGGCAGCAGAAGATTGAGCAGGAGAATAGAAATATCCTTCCATATCGAACCCTTTAATATCTTCTACTTTGGTTATTTTATTTTTGACTATATACCGCGCCATCATACCGCGTGCTTTCTTTGCGTAAACTACTATTTGTTTCAGGCCATCGGATTTTTGCTCTCTAAAGGCAATAGTTATCATCCGCATTTTATTGGGAAGAAGGGCGGGCACAATAAGCTTATAATATTCAGACGAGCTAAGATTGATGATTATATTATCGTCATTGCTTAGTTTTTCAGACAGATAGTTATTCACAGTCTCTTGCCAATATCCATACAAATAGTTAGATTTTGGATAGGTGGTGTTTAGATTGTCACTACTGTTGATGCCATCATCAGGAGATATACGTGTGTTCATATCCAACCGATAGGGCTTAATTGTATCAAGAGGTCGCAACAATCCGTACATACCCGATAGAATGTTGAGGTGCTCTTGTGTAAACTGCAATTCTGAGGCTGACATATCATGAATATTGAGTCCTTGATAAGCAATACCATTGAATGTGAAAGCCGCGCTGCGCTCCACATCATTATCTAAATGAAACGTCTGAAACTGGCCATACACCTCGTGTGCCATCTTCACGTTTACCTTTAGCAGCTTTGCAATTTCGTTTACCGATAACTGTTGACAAAACTCTACCAAGTGTTTTGTTTTATCTGTAAACAGAGGGGTTGCTCCTGTCACAGATTCTGTTTTATCTTTAAAACTCATCAGTTTAGCGGGGGAGAGCAGTAGTTGCATAAATACAAATATATTAAAGCTGCAGGGCTGTATATAATGCTTTCCTTACAAAAAGAGCATCAATAACTGCAACTTTTAATTTTTAACTCTTAACTTTTAACTCTCAATTACGCCAAACTCCACTCAAACCCTGTAGCTGTATCTTTTATAATAAACCCTGCT
>CAZIUT010000123.1:0-6177 GCA_964542545.1 uncultured Dysgonomonadaceae bacterium
CAGCAGCTATGATTGCCGATGCAGTTGTACGTGTTATTCCGGGTGCTATTGGAGATGAACAATCTGCTTTGTCTGATTCTTTTCAAGACAATTTGCTTGCTCCGCCTGTATATACACGGCCTGCAGAATATAAAGGGTGGCGAGTTCCCGATATTTTGCTCTCTGGCCATGAACGCAATATAGACGAGTGGCGTATGGAGCAGGCTATTAGTAGAACTAAGAAGTTGAGGCCAGATTTATTGAAAGATAAGTAGAACAGTTTCGTGCTTTCATTATTCTATCTTTGATTCCACCCCTAAAACCCTTAAATGCTGACGATTAGTCTTTTCCTGCTCCTTTGTCTCTGAAGAGAAAGTTCTGAGAATTAGCACGATGCCAAGTTCCCTTATAGGTGATTTAAGGGCATAGATGAGGGGAATTGACCTTTCGGAGTAGGCTCTTTTATTTATTGATAATTCTTATATTTCAGGGTTTCTTTTTTTTATATCGCAAATATTTGCGTAGGTTAAGTTTTGTTTGCATCTTTGAGTTGGTTAGTGATTGCTTTTATTTAATAGTTTAAACTTTCTTCTATGCAAAAAGATAATACAACAATGTCAAGAAGACGCTTCTTAGCAGTTTCTGGAGCCCTAGCAGGAACTACTATCATTGATCCTAAATCGCAAGTTTATGCAGATACTTCCGGTGCATTGAAAACGAATCAAAAAAAGCAAAGAATAGCTTTGGTAGGCACAGGAGTTAGAGGGGTAGCTATGTTTGGGAGTGATCTTATCAGAGATTACTCAGATCGAATTGAGTTTGTAGGGTTATCTGACATTAATCCAGGACGGCTTGAAGTAGGAAAGGAAATTATTGGAGCTTCTTGTCCTACTTTTACAGATTTTGAGAAAATGATGAAGGAAACCAAGCCCGACACATTGATAGTTACTACTGATGATGACACCCATGATTATTTCATTAAACGCGGAATGGAGCTTGGCGCAAATATTATTTGCGAAAAACCTATGGCAATAGATGAAAAGAAAATTCAGACAATTATTGATGCCGAGAAAAGAACAGGGAAAAACTGTAGGGTTACATTCAACT
This sequence comes from uncultured Dysgonomonadaceae bacterium, assembly GCA_964542545.1. Lineage (GTDB taxonomy): Bacteria > Bacteroidota > Bacteroidia > Bacteroidales > Dysgonomonadaceae > UBA2632. The sequence continues at coordinate 1,087 of CAZIUT010000123.1, forward strand.
ATCGATATTCTCCCCATCGTGCAAAAATGTGGGAGATCCTTCGATCAGGTGAAATTGGTGATTTGACTTCAGTCGATTTCCATTGGTACTTGGATACATCACACGGAGCAAGTTACTTTAGAAGATGGCATCGACTTGTTGAAAAAAGCGGATCGCTTTGGGTTCATAAAGCAAGCCATCATTTCGATTTGTTAAACTGGTGGATAGAAAGTGATCCGGAAAGTGTGTATGCATTAGGAGACTTGGAGTTTTATGGAAAGAATGGTCCTTTCAGAGCTGAAAATTGTCGTAATTGTCAGCATACAAAAGAATGCAATTTCTATTGGGATATAATGAAAAGTAGCAGAGATAAAAGATTGTATGTTGATAACGAAAAGCATGATGGATATCTTCGTGATGGATGTGTTTTTAAAAAAGACATCAATATTTACGATAAAATGGCAGCAACCATTAAGTATAAAAATGGTGTTCAAGTGGCATATTCCTTAACAACTTATTCGCCCTACGAAGGATACCGTGTTGCGTTTAATGGAACAAAAGGAAGAATGGATGCTTGGATTCAGGAATCTAACCCAACTACCGATGTAAATTATGACCAAGTTGTTTTATCTCGCAATTTTGGTAAACGCGAGTATTTTCATTTCCCCCATTCTGGAGGGCACGGTGGTGGTGATAAAATATTAAAAGATCAGATTTTTATTCCTAATACACCTGACCCATTAAAACAAGCTGCAAGTGTTAGGGATGGAGCTTTGGCTTGTTTGGTTGGAATTGCAGCCAGGAAAAGCATCCAATCAAAAGAACTTGTTATGATAAATGACCTTACTACTATAACTCCTCAGATTAAGAAAGAGTATAAGAGGGTGTAGATTTAGAGGTTTAAACAGATGTGTTTAATCTAAAAGCACTTAGCTGCTGATAATCAGTTTTTTCTACTCTTTGTTGTGTGTAAAGGAAAAAGCTTAATTATTGCCACTCAGTCAGAGGCCTTTCGAGGGTTCTTTGGGTAAGAAGCAAAATGATTTGCTTGCTGAAGTCTTTCACTATTTTAACAACGCATCTTTTAATGGAGTGTGAATTTTTCAATGGAAACCCGTTTTTCACTAAAAAAAATAAATTATGAAATGTTTAAAATTATTATTGTCAATGCTTATTGTTTTTTCTACTTTAAGTGTGAGTTCGCAAGAGAAGTTTCTTTGTGTTGGTCATCATTGGACTGAAGATGAGGCAAATCTAAAAATGAAAGAGTTTGCCAAAACCTGGAATGATAAAGCGTCATGGGAAAAAAGAGCCGGAATTATCAAACAAGGAATTATTGATGGCTTGAAACTTGATCAAATGCCCACTATTGAGGGTGAGTTCAATGCAAAAATAACCGAGAAACGCACTTTCGATGGTTATATAGTTGAGAACATACAAATTGAGAGTTTCCCTGGTTTTTATGTTACAGGAAATATTTATAGACCATTAAATGCAAAAGGTAAGAATGCTGCAGTTCTTTCTCCACATGGTCATCTTCAAGATAAAAGATTAAAAGAAGATGTTCAATACAGATGTGCGGTTCTTGCTCGAATGGGAGCTGTTGTTTTTGCATATGATATGGTAGGGCATGGCGATTCTCAACAAGTAAGCTCACATACAATACCCATAGCTTTATTACTTCAAACTTGGAATAGCAAGAGAGTACTTGAATATCTACTTTCTCGACCAGATGTTGATCCAGAGAGGATTGGTATGACTGGAGGGTCGGGAGGTGGTACACAAACATTTGTGCTCACAGCCATTGATGATAGAATAAAAGCGTCGGTGCCAGCTGTGCAGGTCTCAGCTCATTTTTTTGGAGGTTGTGTATGTGAAAGTGGAATGCCAATTCACAAAAGTGAGAATCATGAAACCAATAATGTGGAAATTGCTGCGCTATGTGCACCTCGACCATTATTGTTGATTTCCAATGGAAACGACTGGACGCGCAATACCCCACTGATTGAGTATCCGTATATTCAAAAAGTATATGCATTGTATGATGCGGAACATAAGGTAGAGAACGTTCATTTGGCAGCAGAAGAACACGATTACGGATACTCGAAGCGTACAGCCATGTACAATTTTTTCTCACACCATTTACGATTGAATACTAGTGCTGTGAATTGGTCACCAACAGTAAGTGAGGAGTTTGTAACAATATTGCCTGCAGATGAATTAAAGGTGTTTACAGAGAAAAACCCTCTTCCTGCAGATGCTTTATTGGGAGATGATGCTATAATGAAATACTTGAACTTGAAATAACTATAATTAGTCACCGCTCATATACGCATATATTTAATTGTAGGGTTAGTGTATGAGTGTTTTGAGGGGTGCTATTGGAGATGAGCCATCTGTCTTGTCCGATTCTTTTCAAGACAATCTTTTGGCTCCTCCTGTATATACACACCTTGCAGAATATAAAGGGTGGCGAGTTCCTGATTTTTTCACTTTTTGGTCATGAGCTAAAAAACAGATGTGTGGTGCATTGAACAGGCTAATTAGTAGAATTAAAAATTTTAAGGTTAAATTTGTCTGGGATATATAATAGAGCCTTGCACCATTTTTTACAATTCTACTAAACTTTTTAGTCTCTCTATTAGGGCTTACTTCTGTCTGAAAACTATTTAAATTACCCTTCATAATGTTTGGAGATATATAAAGTTAAGATAGTTCGGCGGAAAATATTATATTTGTCAATAACCTTTGATAAACGGGTGTTTTCCTTTATATTTGTAAAGATAAATATATCTAACCACAAATTTAAAACACTATTTATGAACAAGGAATTCTATCCTGCGGAACCCTTCCGCATTAAGAGCGTTGAAACCGTTAAGATGATTTCACGTGAAGAACGCGAACAAGTAATCAAAGAAGCTGGTTACAATACTTTTTTAATTGATTCAGAAGATGTTTATATCGATTTGCTAACCGACAGCGGAACAAATGCAATGAGCGATAAACAATGGGCTGGAATGATGATTGGTGATGAGGCTTATGCTGGTAGCAAAAATTTTAAACACCTTGAAGCCACTGTGCAAGAACTATTCGGTTTTAAACACATTGTACCCACTCACCAAGGACGAGGCGCCGAAAACTTACTTTCACAAATTGCTATTAAACCCGGCCAATACGTGCCAGGTAATATGTATTTCACTACTACTCGCTTTCATCAAGAGAATAACGGTGGTGTCTTTGTAGATATTATTAGACAGGAAGCTCACGATGCGAGTATAGATATTCCTTTCAAGGGTGATATTGATGTTGAAGTTCTCGAAAAACTTATTAAAGAAAAAGGTGCTGAGAACATTGCTTACGTTTGTTTAGCAGTTACTGTGAACTTAGCAGGCGGACAACCAGTGTCTATGAAGAACATGCGTGAAGTAAGAGAGTTGACCAACAAGCATGGTATTAGAGTGTATTACGATGCTACACGTTGTGTAGAGAATGCTTACTTTATTAAAGAACAAGAAGAGGGTTTTGCTGACAAATCTATTAGCGATATCGTGCTAGAGATGTTTAGCTATTCAGATGGGTGTACCATGAGTGGTAAAAAAGACTGTTTAGTAAACATTGGGGGTTTCTTATGTATGAATGACGAGGAGCTTTTTAACGAAGCAAAAGAACTGGTAGTTGTTTACGAAGGCATGCCCTCTTATGGAGGCATGGCAGGGCGCGACATGGAGGCCATGGCTATTGGACTAAGAGAGTCTATGCAATTTGAATACATACAACACCGTGTAAAGCAAGTGCGCTATTTGGGTCAAAGACTGCTTGAGGCAGGAGTTCCCATTGTAGAGCCTGTTGGTGGTCACGCCGTGTTTTTAGATGCACGCAGATTTTGTCCACATTTAACACAAGAGCAATTACCTGCTCAAAGTCTTGCAGCTAATCTTTACGTAGAATCAGGCGTGAGAAGTATGGAGCGAGGTATTGTTTCTGGTGGAAGAAACCCAAAAACTGGTGAGAATCATGCGCCAAAACTTGAAACAGTACGTCTGACTATTCCACGTCGAGTGTACACATACAGTCATATGGACTTAGTGGCCGATGCTGTCATAAAATTGTACAAACACAAAGAAGATATCAAAGGACTTAAGTTTGTATACGAACCTAAGCAATTGAGGTTCTTTACTGCTAGGTTCGAAGAAATTTAGTAAGCCTATTCTTGAAATACACTATAAAACATAAGAGGCGCAATTAATTGCGTCTCTTATGTTTTAACATCGTGTTTTCGATTTATATTTTTGCAAAATCAATCCACTTGCTATTATCCTCATAGTCTTCAATAACAGAAGTTTTGTTTTTAAACGCATAACTGCTCATTAGCTTTGTTATATCTTGTTGCAACATCGTTATTGCACCTTCAATTAAATCTTTGCGGTAACCCTTTTGGCCCAAGTCTAACACCTGATTCATAGATATAGTGCGTGCAATCACTTTGCCCATTTCCACAGAATTGCGTTGAGACATCTCCATGTCGAGATTGAAACTCATCAGCTTCTTTACATAGTCAGCAGCTCGCTGCGTTAAATCATATCCTTTCAGAAATTGGAAAAGATTGTTCTCCTTGGCTCGTTTCATCAGTTTCATCAAGCCTTCGGTTATTTGCGCATACAAGATATCATTTGAGCCTTCAAAGATTTGAAAGGGACGGCTGTCCATTGTTCCACGGCCTACAATATGATTCAATTTATAAGATTTTGCACCAATCAATTGCATTGCCGATTGAGCTGCTTCTTGCATTAAATCTGTGATAACAGTTTTTACAGCGTTTGCTTCTAAGCCATGTGGAGCCATATCTTTATTTGAGTTTACCTTCTCGCTACTGTTGACACACATAGCGGTGCATATTGTGTAGGAAGCCTGTAGTTTTGACAATCTATGCTGTACTTGGTCATAACTTAAAAGACTTCGACCCCCAACAAAGCGTTGTTTGCAGTGTGCAATAGCCTCGTCAAGCATTCTTTTAATAAAACCCATTCCCATACCAGGAAATTGCATTCTGCTGCTATGCAACAAATCTAGCAACATCTTTATTCCAGTGGTATGAGGTTGCAGTTTGTGTGT
>CAZIUT010000124.1:0-6139 GCA_964542545.1 uncultured Dysgonomonadaceae bacterium
TCTGTGTCTGTTATTCTATGGATAATAGGTGCTGTGGTTGCATTTAGAACAAACAAGCGCCTTGTTCCAACTATATTTACAGTTGCAGGTCTCATTGTTTCCTTTCTTTTTATTGTGGGTATGTGGATATCGCTTGAGCGACCTCCTTTGCGCACAATGGGCGAGACGCGACTGTGGTATTCATTTTTCTTACCTGTTGTGGGGCTCATTACTTACGAAAGGTGGCGTTACAAATGGTTGCTCTCTTTTAGCACCTTGCTATCTACGGTGTTTATTGTTATCAATATTGTGAAACCCGAAATTCACAACAAAGTGTTGATGCCTGCATTGCAAAGCCCCTGGTTTTCGCCTCATGTTATTATCTATATGTTTTCGTATGCTATATTGGGTGCGGTGACACTTGTTGCTATCTACTATCTTATCAAAGAGAAGAAGATTACTGATAAGGGCAAGCTGATGAAGATGACAGACAATTTGGTGTATGTGGGCACTGCTTTCATTACTGTGGGTATGTTGTTGGGTGCAATATGGGCCAAAGAGGCTTGGGGACACTACTGGAGCTGGGACCCTAAAGAAACTTGGGCTGCTGCCACCTGGATTTCATATCTTATCTATATTCATATTCGTCTTAAAAAAGGCGTTAGCAATCGCACAGCTATGGCGGTAATTATTATCTCTTTTGTAATACTGCAAATGTGTTGGTGGGGGCTCAATTATCTACCGTCGGCACAGCAGAGTATTCATGTATATTCGTAATTTATTTATTTGTAAAGGTATCACTCCTACGAAGCTTTCTTGCCAAGTCCATTGCTCTTGCTACAAAGGTAAAGCTCTTACAGAACAAGAGTAAAATCTTATATATGTAAAATATAGTATAATATAGGAGTATAAATAGAGATAACAGAATTTGGTTAAGGATAAAAGCTTTAAAGATCAGTAAATATATTGCACACTATTAATTCCGCAGGAATGACATCTTTGTAGCAATAGATAATAACAATGCAAACAGAAATCCGTTAGGGATGACACCTTTAAAATTTATATTTCATTTTACAATCTATTTAATTATGAAACGAATCCATGTAATATTACTGTTTTTACTGATGCTTGTCTTCTCCACAACTCTCTTTTCACAAGAGCATGAAGGAGACTTTACCATCAAAGCACAATTGCGTACTCGTGGCGAATACAGAAATGGAGCATTGTTTCCGCGCAGCGAAGGAGACCTTCCCGCTTCATTTATATCTAATAGAGTCCGCATATCATTGGGTTATGATAATCAATTTTTATCGATGGGGCTGTCGGGCCAAAATGTATCTGCTTGGGGCAGTCGACCACAAATAGAGAACAAAGGAGACTTTATGCTCAATGAAGCATGGGCAAAGCTATCGCATAATAATTTTTTCGCGCAAATAGGCCGTCAAAAATTAGCTTATGATGATGATCGCATACTTGGAACATTAGATTGGAATCAATCTGGCCGTTGGCACGATGTGTTGAAGCTGGGTTATGAAAACGCTAACAATAAACTGCATCTTATATTAGCCTACAACAAATCGTCTGAAGATATTCTCAATGGTCAATATTTTACGGGAGCTCAGCCCTACAAACAAATGCAAACATTGTGGTATAAATTTAACGATAATAGTAACTTCGACTTTTCGTTTATTCTCCTTAATTTAGGGTTTGAAGCTGGGTCAGCAGCGGAAGCCGAAACTAATTATATGCAAACATTGGGGACCAACTTGTCATATAAAATGGATGCACTTGATTTATATGGCACGTTTTATTATCAAACTGGTAAAAATATAGCTGATGACAATGTTGCTGCTTACATGTGGGCTGTGAAAGGTGCATATACTATTAATCCGGCTGTTTCATTATCAGCAGGGCTCGATTATCTGTCTGGACAAGACGATTCTGACAAATTAACAGCATTCAACCCTCTTTACGGTACTCACCATAAATTTTACGGTAGCATGGATTATTTCTTTGCTTCAGCCTATCCAAACTATGGTTTGTTTGATAAACATGCTTCGCTAATTGTGAAACCTATTGATAAACTAACGCTTGACTTAACCTATCATCATTTTTCATCGGATCAATTTATTGTTGTAGATGGCACTAATAAGAAAGGATTGGGCTCTGAAATAGATTTTACATTCACCTATAAAGTTCGATCTTATATCACCCTCCAAGGTGGATATTCAACCATGTTTGGCACAGAAGCATTTGATGTTGCTAAAGGAGGAGATCATTCTCGCTGGCAAGATTGGGGTTGGCTTTCTTTGAATATTAATCCGCTTATTTTTAAATCTAAATAATAAGTTTCGCTGGTTTGAGCTCATACAACTAAGCTAAATGTTCTAATTGATTATATAAAACACTTTTTTGTAAGTAAAGCTAGCAAAATCTCTGCAATGAGTGTCATATTATGTATATTTGCATCTATTTGGTGCAATAATGTACAATAATATAATTCACAATAGCTCGCCAATATGTCCACATTAAGATTTAAAGTAGTAGAAGAGGCTTTCAAGCGCGAAGTCACACCAATTAAAGTACCTAAAGAGTTCCCTTCAGAGTATTTTGGCAAATACGTTTTCAATCGTCCTAAAATGGCGAAGTATTTATCAAAAGAAACACTGGGCATTCTTGTTAAAGCTATTGATGAGGGGGTGAGGCTGCCTCGTAGTATTTCTGACGATGTAGCAGCAGGCATGAAGATGTGGGCATTGGAAATGGGTGCAACACATTATACTCATTGGTTTCAACCTCTTACAGAAGGAACTGCCGAGAAACACGATTCTTTTATCGAGTACGTTACTGGTAATCCACTAGATAGCGATATTATAGAACGTTTTTCAGGTAAATTGTTGGCACAACAAGAACCCGATGCATCCAGTTTTCCGAGTGGAGGCATCCGCAACACATTTGAGGCACGTGGTTACACCGCTTGGGACCCTTCTTCGCCAGCCTTCATAGTAGAGGATACTTTGTGTATACCCACAGTTTTTATTTCTTACACTGGCGAGGCGTTAGATTATAAAGCTCCACTGCTAAAATCTATTTTAGCTATAGACAAGGCAGCTGTTGAGGTGTGTAAGCTATTTGATGAAAATGTGAAAAAAGTATATTCTTTCTTGGGTTGGGAGCAAGAGTTTTTCTTGGTTGATCAAGCACTCTATTCGGCACGACCCGACTTGATGCTCACAGACAGAACGCTGATAGGGCACGAGAGTGCAAAAAACCAACAACTTGCCGATCATTATTTTGGAGCCATCCCTCCCCGTGTAGTTTCATTTATGCGCGAGTTAGAGTTTGAAGCATATCGCTACGGAATACCCATCAAAACACGTCATAACGAAGTAGCACCTAATCAGTTTGAGTTTGCTCCCATATACGGAGAGACTAATTTGGCTGTCGATCAAAACTTGATTGTTATGTCGCTAATGAGGAAAATAGCTAATAAGCACAACTTTAGGTTGCTATTACACGAAAAGCCATTTGAGGGAATTAATGGATCAGGCAAACATTGCAATTGGTCGTTGGGTACAAATACAGGTGTTGGGCTGTTCACACCAGGTAAAACCACGGATGAGAACCTACAGTTTATCACTTTCCTGGTAAATGCAATGATGGCTGTTTACAAACACAATGGATTGCTTAAAGCATCTATTGCGTCAGCTACCAATGCACACCGACTTGGAGCAAACGAAGCTCCTCCTGCCATTATATCAGTGTTTTTGGGAACTCAAATATCTGCAGTGTTAGACAAAATAGAAGATAGTTCGCAAAACGAAGGTATTACAATGGATTCGCTTAAGCGTATGAAATTGGGTGTAGCCCATGTCCCTGAGGTACTTATCGATAATACCGACAGAAACCGCACATCGCCTTTTGCCTTCACTGGCAATCGTTTTGAGTTTCGTGCAGTTGGTTCGTCAGCCAATTGTTCGTCTGCTATGTTAGTGCTGAATTCTGTGCTGGCTGCTCAGCTCAAGTCTTTTTCAAAAGAAATTGCTGCAAAAACAGCAGAAGGAATGAATAAAGAAGAAGCCATCTTTGATACTTTGCGCAGCTATATAAAAGAGTCTAAATCTATTCGTTTTGATGGAAATGGTTATAGTGATGAGTGGAAAGTTGAGGCTAATGAGCGAGGGCTTGATTGCGAAACAAGTGTACCATTGATATACGATGCCTACACATCTGAATTGTCCATAGAGATGTTCCGAAGCGTGGGAGTGCTCAATAGCACTGAGTTATATGCGCGTAATGAGGTGAAATGGGAGGTGTATACTAAAAAGGTTCAAATAGAGTCGCGCGTATTGGGAGATTTGTCCATTAATCATATTATACCTGTTGCTACAAGATATCAGTCTGCATTGTTGGACAATCTCTACAAAATGAAGATGGTTTTTGAGAATACCTTTGCCAAAGATTTGTCAAAAGAAGATGCGTTGCTTATAGAAGATATTGCCATACATATTTCGGCAATCAAAAGAGACGTAAATGCTATGGTTGAGGCACGAAAAGTGGCCAATAAAATTGAAGATGCACGTGAAAAGGCAATTGCGTATCATGATACTGTTGTGCCTTATTTTAGTGTTATTCGTTATCATGTAGATAAATTAGAGCTTGTTGTAGACAACGAAATATGGCCATTACCAAAATACAGAGAATTATTGTTTATCAATTAAAAATTGTAGGCTTTGAGAAATTCAATCCAACTCTTCAATAAAAACAATAAACCTGCACATATAATAGTGTGTAGGTTCATTTTTTTTATCTATTGTGTCTACTATTGTTTATAATACCTCATCGCCATATTTAAACTTTGCGTCGGTCATAAAATGTTTAATTCTATGTTCGTCCTTCTTTTTACAAATGAGCAAGGTGTTTTCAGACTCTGCCACAATATAATCTTCTAATCCTTGAATTACCACTAGCTTCTTTGAAGACGTTATCACCACATTGTTAGAGCTTTCTATGTACAAGGCTTCGTTGTGTAAATTCACATTTTTGTTCTCGTCTTTTGCAGAGGCATCGTGAAGCGAGCTCCACGAATCTAAATCTGACCATCCGAAAGATGATATAATTACAAAAACATTATCTGCTTTTTCAAGCACACCATAATCTATAGATATATTAGGGCAAAAGGGGAAGCACTTATCAATAAACTCTTTTTCTTTGTTAGTATTGAATAAGTGGGCGCCCTCGCTAAACTTTTTTGATATATCGGGTAGGTGGTCTCTAAAAGCCTTGAGAATTGACTTCAGGCTCCAAATAAATATACCCGAGTTCCATACAAACTCACCACTATCAATAAACGCTTGTGCCAACTCTTTATTGGGCTTTTCAGTAAAGGTTTTCACTTTTTGCACTCCTTCCACTTCATCGTCACACACTTGTATGTATCCATAGCTTGTTTCTGGTCGGGTGGGTGTTATGCCAAGTGTTAACAACACATCGTGATGTTGCACAAAATCTAATCCCTTGTTTATATCTGCAATAAACTGATCGCTTTTTAAAATCAGATGATCAGAAGGTGCAACTATAATATTTGCATCAGGGTTGATAGCTTGAATACGAAAGGCTGCATAGGCTATACAAGGAGCTGTATTGCGTCTTATAGGCTCCAATAAAATCTGGTCGTCAGATAGTTCAGGCAGTTGCTCTTTAGTCATTTCTGCATACCCATCGTTGGTAACAATGAATATGTTTTCTGTGGGGATTATTTTGTTAAATCTGTCAAAAGTTGATTGAAGTAGTGATCGGCCAGTGCCAAAGAAATCTAAAAACTGTTTAGGGGTTTTTCCATTGCTGTATGGCCAGAACCTGTTGCCAATACCGCCACTCATGATAATGCAGTAATTGTTGTTTTTCATCTATAAAAATTATTCTTTAGTTCAAATAATAAATAGTTGTTTGGGTTATTATACCTACAAAGGTAGGCTTTTATTTATTAACATACTATTTATATAACACCCTTTCATGAGTAGATGTTCACAGATTTCTATTTTCAAAAAAGTATTTTCAAGTAATATCACAATAAAGTCGATATTTATTTTGCAATTCAAAAAATATATGTACTTTTGCTGTCTCAAAATAAGTCTACATGCCCGGATGGCGGAATTGG
>CAZIUT010000125.1:0-6120 GCA_964542545.1 uncultured Dysgonomonadaceae bacterium
CCCGATAGATTGACTGCAGCCAAAAAGGTGGCAGCAGAATTTGTAACAGATAGATCAAGCGATAAGATAGGATTGGTTATTTTTGCAGGCGAAAGCTTTACGCAGTGTCCACTAACCACCGATCATAAAGTGTTGCTGAACTTACTAAACGAAGTAACGTTTGGTATGGTGGAAGATGGCACAGCTATTGGGTTGGGATTAGCTAATTCAGTGAACAGATTGAAAGATAGTGACTCGCAATCTAAGGTAGTCATATTATTGACAGACGGTACAAACAATCGTGGCCAGATTGCTCCACTTACAGCTGCCGACCTTGCACGCTCATATGGTATAAGAGTTTATACCATTGGTGTAGGAACACAGGGAGTAGCACCTACTCCTGTTCAGACTCCGTTTGGAATAAAGATACAAAATGTTGAAGTTGATATTGATGAAAAAACATTAACAGAAATTGCTTCTATCACAGGAGGTCAGTATTTTCGTGCCGAAGATAATGAAGGATTGAGTAATATATATGATGAAATTGATGAAATGGAAAAATACCTTATCAATGTTCAAAATGTAACACGTAAACAAGAACTGTATCTGCCTTTTGCACTGTTGGCTTTAATACTTATATTTATAGAGTTAATATTGCGTAGAACTTTGTTGAGGACTATTCCTTAACTAACTGAATATTTAAAAAAGTAAACGTGCTTTTATTTTTTGGAAGCATTAAATTATAATCCTTGTAAGGGTATAGAGAATTAAACTATGTTTCGATTTGCACATCCAGAGTATTTGTATCTATTTATCGCACTACCTTTTGTATTTGCGATTTATATCTTTTTGAATATAAAGAAACGTAAAGATGTTTCTAAAATAGGCACCCTCAATTTGGTTAAGCAAATGATGCCCGAGCTATCTTTGAAACGCTCTTATCTTAAATTTTGGATTGTTTTTGCAGCATTGGTATTGGGTGTTTTATTGGTTGCAGGACCACAATTTGGAACAAAGGTAGAGACAGTAGAAAAGCGAGGAATCGAGCTAGTTATTGCTATTGATGTTTCTAACTCCATGTTGGCACGAGACGTAAAGCCAGATAGATTAAGCAGAGCAAAACAAATTTTATCGCGTATTATTGATGCACGCAAAGACGATAAAGTAGCTTTAATAGTTTTTGCAGGTGAAGCTTATGTGCAAATGCCTTTGACCTCTGACACGCAATCGGCTAAATTATTCCTAAATACAATCGATCCTAGTTTAGTGCCTGTGCAAGGAACCATCATTAGCAAAGCTATTGAGTTAGGTATGAATTCATTCTCTGGTGATAAAGATGTAGAGAAAGCCATGATTTTAATAACTGATTCAGAAGATCATGAAGGCGATGCTATAGAGATTGCTAAAAGAGCAAGCGATACTGGAATTATGGTGAATGTTATTGGTATTGGCTCGGTTGACGGAAGCCCTATCCCTGAATCGCAGTATAGCAACAGCTATAAAACAGATAGTGAAGGAAAGATAGTAGTAACTAAGTTAAACGAAGAGATGGCTCGCGCAATTGCGATAAATGGTAAAGGTCTGTTTGTTCATGCCGATAATACCAATGCAGCAATGAACGCTTTGGAAACAGAGTTAGACAAACTACAAAAAAGAGATTTGGGAGGCTTGGCCTATTCAGATTATGATGAGAAGTTTCCTATTGTTGCTTGGATATTATTAGTGGTTTTGATAATTGAAGTGTGTATTTTTGATAAAAAAAATAGAATATTTAAGAACGTTCGAATTTTTAAAAGATGAAAATAAAACTAGTTATATTGCTCATTTCAATAGTGTCTGTCTTTTCGCTTACTGCTCAAAAAGCAGTGAGAAAGAATATTAAACAGGGCAATAAATCATATAATGAGCAAAAATACGAACAAGCAGCCACAAAGTTTGAAGAGGCCATTAAAATAAATCCTAATGCTCCTGAGGCAAACTTTAATTTAGCAAATACTCTTTATAAACAGAAAGAGTGGGATAAATCGATAGAACAACTGCAGCATTATCAGTTGATAGAAAAAGAGAATGAGCAGCAAATAGCTGCAAGTTGGTACAATATGGGTAATGCATTGCTTCAGAAAAAAGATCTTCAGAATTCGATGGAAGCATATAAAAATGCTCTTAGAATAAATCCTGAAGACGATGAAGCACGTTATAACTTAGCTGTAGTGCAGAAAATGATTAACGACGAAGAGGAAGAACAGCAAGAACAGAAACAAGATCAAAAAGAGGATAATCAACCTGACTCTCCCGAACAACAGCAAAATCAAAAGAAAAAGCCCGAAGAGCAAACAGAACCTGAGCAGATGTCGCGTGATAATGCTAGACAGATATTACAAGCAATAGAGCAAGATGAAAAAGAGACTCAGAAACGGCTTAACGAAATGAAGGCTGAAGAACGCAAACAAAAAGCGCAAGAAAACAGACGTCAAAACAAAGATTGGTAGTTTTTTAAAAAGCCTTTAGCTATAAACAGAAAGCGACACAATAAATTGGAATTACTTCAAATAGATATGAATTACAAAAGCATAAGTTTATATATAAAAATAATTTTACTTCTGGTCCTTTTTCAAAGTAACTCTCTTTTTGCTCAAGAAGTTATTTTTAAGGCATCAGCTCCAAAGGGCGTTGTTAAAAATGAACAGTTTCGCTTGACTTATACGCTAAATAAAGAAGGTAAAGAACTCAGATTACCTTCTGATATGGATGGTTTTGAGGTGTTGTTTGGTCCATCCGTGTCGTCTAGTTATAGTACACAGATAATTAACGGAAAATCCACTTCTCAGAGTTCTTTTTCGTATACATATATCTTATCTGCACCAGAAGAAGGTAGCTTTACTATCGGTCCGGCATCTATCATTGTGAATGGGAGTAATTATAAATCGAATTCGGTACAAATAAATGTGTTGCCGCCCGATAAAAATGCTGATAAATCTCAATCAAATCAAAACTCTTCTAACTCTTCTTCATCATCAACTGAGATAAAGAAAACCGATGCATTTATTCGAGCAATTGTTTCTAAAAACAGAATTTATGAGCAAGAGGGTTTTATGGTTACATTTAAGTTGTATACCACTTTAGATGTTGTGAACTTTGGAAGAATAGAGTTTCCTGAGTTTGAAGGTTTTTTAGTAGAAGAGCTTGATATACCTTCAAATCAGCAATTGCAATTAGAGCATTATGATGGCCGAAACTATTATACTGCCGATCTTCGTAAAACATTACTTTTCCCACAGCGGTCAGGCAAAATGACCATTCCTAGTGGAAGATTAGAAATGGTGTTTTCAGTTCCGTCTGGGAAGAAAATATCAAGTTTTTTTGGAATGCAGGAAGTAAATGTAGATGTTAAGAAACCTATGATTACAAATCCTGTAACTATAAGCGTAAATGCTTTACCATCAGGTAAACCCGCAAGTTTTAAAGGAGCTGTTGGCTCTTTTACTTTCAAGCCATCTATTAGCGCTCAGAAAATAGGCGCAAATGAACCTATAACTATATCACTTGAGATATCTGGTACAGGTAATCAGAAATTGATCCAAAATCCAGAAGTTGAATTCCCAACTAACTTCGAACTATATGATCCAACAATTGAAAACAATCTGACTGCTGGACCAAATGGTTTGAAAGGAACTAGAAAGATTGATTATTTAGTTATTCCTCGTTACGAGGGCAATTACTCTATTCCACCTATTGAGTTCTCCTATTTCGATATTAACAGCCAATCTTACAAAACATTAAAATCTCCTTCCTATTCACTCACTATACTGAAAGGAGATCCAAGTACAGCTACTGCATCAAGTTATGTAAATCAGCAGGAGGTAAGGGTAGAGCAAGATATTAGATATATAAAAACAGAGAAGCCAACATTTATAAATACAGATAGTTTCTTTGTAGGGTCGTGGGGATATTGGCTGTGGTATGTAATTCCTTTTGTTTTTTTATGCGTGTTTTTTATTTTTTATCGCAAGCAGATGAAACTAAATACCAACATTGTTCTTATGCGTAACAAGCGAGCTAATAAAGTCGCAAAACGTAGATTGAAAAAGGCTGAAAGTTATTTGAAGAAACATGACAAAGAAGACTTTTACAGCGAAGTGTTGCGTGCTTTGTGGGGCTACTTTAGCGATAAACTGTCTATTCCTGGTTCAAGCCTTACAAGAAGCAATATTGGTGTAGAGCTTTCAAACTATGGAGTGGACGATGCTCTTACCAATGAGTTTATGAAGATATTAGATACGTGCGAGTTTGCACGTTATGCTCCAGTTGAATCATCAGCTGCTATGGACGAAGTTTATCAAGAAACGAGCGATGCAATTGGGAAAATGGAAAACATTTTAAAATCAAAAAAATAACATGATGCTACGTAACTACATATTATTTGCTTTTACTATTTGTTTTTTCAGTTTTGGATTACTGCAAGCAGAAGTTACCTCAGACTCTGTATTTGTTTCTGATATAGTAGAAAGCAATGTCATTATTACTGAAAGCGAGGCTGATGTTGCATATAGAAATGAGAATTTTGCAGAGAGCATCAAGCTTTATGAAGCCCAAGTTGCAAAAGGAAAATTGACCAATCGAGAGTCTGCTCAACTATACTATAATTTAGGCAATGCTTATTTTAGAGACAGTCAGATAGCCAAGTCAATCGTAAACTATGAAAGAGCACTATTATTAAATCCGGGTGATAGCGATATAAGACATAATTTGCGTTTTGCCAAAACTCGGATTGAAGATAAGATAGATAGTGCAGACAATTTCTTTATAAATAAATGGATTAGTAGTATTCAAAACTTATATAATGCCAATTCATGGACAATTATAGGTATTGGGTTTTTTCTACTCCTTATAATAGCTATAGGAGTATATATGGTTTCATCTCTGATATCTTTAAGAAAGATCTCGTTCTATAGTGGTCTTGTGTTGCTAGCATTAGTAATTATAGCAAATGTTTTTGCTTTTAAGCAAAAACATAAAATTACAAATCGTTCAACAGGCATAGTTATGTCAGCTTCAGTTTCAATATACACCTCACCCGATGCACATAGTCAAGAACTCTTTCGTCTGCACGAAGGTGCTAAAGTAAATGTTAAGCGTGAAGAGGGGCGATGGATTGAAATTGTTATCGCTAATGGTAGTGTTGGCTGGCTTCAGAAAAAGAATGTAGAAATAATATGAACGAATTCATAAATAAGCTTCTTCCTTTTGAGCGTGACATTTTTTTAGCTCTTAATGGAAGTGATTCTTTGTTTTGGGACAATGCTATGTGGACTTACACAGGACTTGTAACCTGGATTCCCATGGTCTTAATGATTCTGTACATTGCCTTTCGTAATCAGCAACTTAAAGAAGGTATGCTTGTTCTAGTATCTATTATATTGGTTTTGCTCTTGTCAAGTTTAGTGTCAGCTTCTTTTTTCAAGCCTTTTTTCAAGAGGTATCGCCCGTCGCATCATCCCGATTACAAGCATTTAGTAGCTATAGTGAATGATTTTAGGGGTGGAGATTACGGATTCATTTCAGGACATGCAACCAATAGTTTTGGTTTCGCATTCTTTCTTTCTCTTCTTTTTAGAAATCAGATTGTTACCATCTCTATGATATTATGGGCAACGTTAAATAGTTACTCTAGAATCTATCTTGGTGTTCACTTTATAAGCGATATTTTAGCTGGATTTGTAATGGGAGCACTTGTTGGACTACTTGTGTATAACATATATGTAAGAATACGTGCTAGTTGCTTTGAAATATCACTCGCTGATAAAAATATTAGTATCTATTCCAAAAGTCAGGGAAATATTTTAGGTCTAGTAGTTATTTTATATATGGCACTTGTTATTCTTTTTAGCCCTTTCTTGAGTTCTTTTTCTCACGCAATTATACCTGAGTCTTGGTTCTGAATTTAGGACCAGCTTTTACGTACCATGTAAAAAAAACAACTATATTCAATGTTTTCTTTAAAATAATTGGATAATCCTAATCTTTTTGCTAAGTTTAACCCGCTATAAGCATCAAGAAGAATTTATTCACAATTAAATAATAAAGCCCATGTCAAGAACGATTACATTTAATGAGTTAAGACAATTCAAAGACAAACTTCCT
>CAZIUT010000126.1:0-6048 GCA_964542545.1 uncultured Dysgonomonadaceae bacterium
TCCTTGATCGTCTTCAGAAATTTGTTTCATCAATGTATTTGACAGCTTAGAGTTTACGTGTGTCCAAGTATCAATAATTTGATTATAGCGCTCATTATAAGTAATGAAACCCATATTGTAGTTATCCAATATTTGCTCCACCTCTTTATAACCTTCGTTTATAAACTCATCTTTTTCTTTTGGAACAATAATATCATCTAAGTTAAACGATAATCCACCTTTAAAGGCCATTTCAAAGCCCAAATCTTTTATATCGTCTAGATATTGAGCAGTACGTGCCACACCACAGGTTTTTATTACTTTTCCAATAATATCACGTAACGATTTTTTAGATAACAATTCGTTTATATAACCTACCTCTTTAGGTATATATTCGTTTGTAATTACTCTTCCAACAGTTGTTTCGTGAATTTTACGTATTAAGTTTCCTTCTTCATCCACATCATCTACCATAACTTTTACAAGAGCATGCACATTTACCTTACCTTCGTTGTAAGCAATGATAGCTTCTTCTTCTCCATAAAAAGTCATACCTTCACCTTGAGCTCCTGGACGTATTTTTGTAATATAATACAATCCTAAAACCATATCCTGCGAAGGAACAGTAATTGGTGCACCATTTGCGGGGTTAAGTATATTGTGCGAAGCCAACATAAGTAGTTGAGCTTCCAATATAGCATCATTACCTAATGGAAGATGCACAGCCATTTGGTCACCGTCGAAGTCGGCATTAAAAGCCGTACACGCAAGGGGATGCAACTGAATTGCTCTACCCTCAATCATTTTAGGTTGGAATGCCTGAATACCTAAACGGTGAAGAGTTGGAGCACGGTTAAGAAGAACAGGATGTCCTTTCATCACGTGTTCTAAAATATCCCATACTACAGGTTCTTTTCTATCAACAATTCTTCTTGCCGACTTAACAGTTTTCACAATACCTCTTTCTATTAGTTTTCTAATAATAAAAGGTTTGTAAATTTCTGAAGCCATGTCTTTAGGTATTCCACATTCGTGTAGTTTCAATTCTGGACCTACAACAATAACCGAACGAGCTGAATAATCTACTCGTTTACCTAATAGATTCTGACGGAAACGACCTCTCTTACCCTTTAAACTATCTGAAAGAGATTTAAGAGGACGATTAGACTCAGTTTTAATAGCACTTGACTTACGTGAGTTATCTAACAAGGAGTCAACAGACTCTTGTAACATACGCTTCTCATTTCTAAGAATTACATCAGGAGCTTTTATATCTATAAGTCTCTTTAGACGATTGTTACGTATAATAACACGACGATATAAGTCATTAAGGTCAGAAGTCGCAAACCTGCCTCCATCTAAAGGAACAAGAGGACGCAACTCTGGCGGAATGATTGGTACTACTTTGAGTATCATCCACTCTGGCTTATTTATTTTTTTAGAACCTCTAAAAGCTTCTACAACTTGCAGTTGCTTTAAAGCTTCATTTCTACGTTGTTGAGAAGTCTCTGTATCGGCTTTATGACGTAGCTTATTGGCCAATGAATCAAGATTCAAATTGCTCAACAGTCCTAAAAGACCTTCTGCACCCATTTTTGCAATAAACTTATTTGGGTCAGAATCATCTAATAATTGATTATCTTTCGGTAGTTTTTCAAGTATGTCTAAGTACTCATCTTCTGTCAAAAGGTCACGTACCTTTACTTCACCTTCTAAAACTCCTGGTTGAATTACCACATATCGTTCATAATAAATTATGGTATCAAGTTTCTTTGTAGGTATCCCCAACAAATAACCTATCTTATTAGGTAAAGACCTGAAGTACCAAATATGAGCTACGGGCACAACTAAATGAATGTGACCTGTACGCTCACGTCGAACTTTTTTCTCAGTAACTTCAACACCACATCTATCACATACAATTCCTTTGTATCTAATGCGTTTATATTTACCGCAGTGACATTCGTAATCTTTTACTGGACCAAAAATACGTTCACAAAAGAGACCATCACGCTCTGGTTTGTATGTGCGATAATTTATAGTTTCTGGTTTAAGCACTTCACCACTTGAATTTTCAAGTATTTCTTCTGGTGATGCTAAACTGATCGTTATTTTTGAAAAGTTACTCTTTATCTTACGTTCTTTTCTAAATGCCATGTTTTTATAATTATATAAAGAGTTAAGTGATTCTTATTAATTAGCCATCCCTCTGTTTGACGGGATAATCATATAAAATATGACTTTATTAATCGAGTGAGATACTCAATCCCAACCCTCTTAATTCATGTAATAAAACATTAAGTGACTCAGGTATCCCGGGTTCTGGCATGGGTTCACTCTTAACTATTGCTTCGTAAGCTTTTGATCTTCCCACAACATCATCAGATTTTATAGTCAATATTTCTTGTAGGGTGTGAGCTGCTCCAAAAGCCTCAAGTGCCCAAACCTCCATCTCACCAAAACGCTGACCACCAAATTGTGCTTTACCACCAAGAGGTTGTTGTGTAATGAGAGAGTAAGGGCCAATAGAACGAGCATGCATTTTATCTTCAACCATATGTCCAAGCTTCAGCATATAAATTATTCCTACTGTTGCAGGCTGATCAAATCTATCGCCTGTTTCTCCGTCATACAAAAAGGTTTTTCCATAACGAGGAATATTTGCTTTATCTGTCCATTCATTGATATCGTCCATTGAAGCGCCATCAAAAATAGGTGTTGCAAAACGAATACCAAGTTCTTTTCCTGCCCAACCTAATACAGTTTCAAAAATCTGTCCAAGGTTCATTCGAGAAGGTACTCCAAGAGGATTCAATACAATATCTACTGGTGTGCCATCAGCCAGGAAAGGCATATCTTCTTGACGAACAATTTTAGAAACAATACCCTTGTTACCATGTCGTCCAGCCATTTTATCTCCTACCTGAATTTTACGCTTCTTAGCAATATAAACCTTAGCAATTTTCATTATACCAGTAGGAAGTTCATCACCTATAGTCAAATCAAAACGTTTACGTCTTAATTCAGAATCCAACTCCTTGTGCTTGCGCAAGTAGTTTATAACAGTAGTTCTAATTAACTCATTTTGTTCTGAGTCAGTAGTCCATTTATTTAATTGAACAGCTTCAAAATCCAAATCAGCAAAAGTACTCTGTGTAAATTTAGCACCTTTAGGGATAACATCCATATTTGTGTAATCCTTAACTCCAGCCGAAGTTTTACCCTCTGTAAGTGTGGTTAATTTTACAATAAGCGATTTTCTCAACTCGTCCATCTTGCCTTCATACTCTTCATCGAGTTTTGGCAATAAGGCCTTGTTAGACAATTTGCTCTTACCCTTTTTGGCTTGCTTCGAGAAAAGATTAGTACTAATTACTACACCTTTCAAAGAAGGAGAGGCTTTCATTGATGCATCTTTAACATCACCCGCTTTATCTCCAAAAATTGCACGAAGCAATTTTTCTTCCGGAGATGGGTCCGATTCGCCTTTAGGCGTTATTTTACCAATCAGAATATCTCCAGGCTTAATGCGTGCACCCACGCGAACTATACCACGTTCGTCAAGATCTTTTGTAGCCTCTTCACTAACGTTTGGAATATCCGATGTTAACTCTTCAACACCTCGTTTAGTTTCTCGAACTTCTAATGTAAACTCTTCAACGTGTATTGATGTAAATATGTCATCTCTAACTAAAGTTTCACTCAATACAATAGCGTCCTCAAAGTTATAACCTTTCCAAGGCATAAAAGCAACCTTGAGATTTCGACCTAGAGCTAACTCACCTTTTTCAGTAGAGTATCCTTCAGTTAAGATTTGTCCTTTAATTACCTTATCACCTTTTCTGCAAAGGGGTTTAAGGTCAACAGTAGTATTTTGATTAGTTTTCCTATACTTAGGAAGATTATATATTTTGACAGAATCCTCAAAGCTTGTAAACTCTTCTTTTTCTGTTCTTTCGTATTTAATTTTTATTGTTGTAGCATCAACATAAATAACTTCTCCATTGTTTTCAGCTACAATTTGCGTGCGTGAGTCGCGTATTAATTGCTCCTCTAAGCCAGTACCAACTATGGGTGCTTCAGGAATAACCAACGGCACTGCCTGACGCATCATATTAGAACCCATCAAAGCACGGTTAGCATCATCATGTTCTAAGAAAGGAATAAGTGCAGCAGCAATAGATGCAATCTGCATAGGTGAAACATCCATTAGCTCAACCTCATCGGGGTCTACAATTGGATAATCTGCATCTTTACGTGCTTTTACCCTGGTCAACATAAACCGACCATTTTCATCTAGAGGAGCATTACCTTGAGCAATAATCCTCTCCTCTTCTTCCTCCGCAGCAAGATAAATAATTCCATCTTCAGAAGTATTAACTTTGTTGTCTTCTACTTTTCGGTATGGTGTTTCAATAAACCCTAAGGTATTAATTTTGGCATACACACATAATGAAGATATTAAACCAATATTAGGTCCTTCAGGAGTTTCAATAGGGCACAAACGGCCATAGTGAGTAAAATGAACGTCACGCACCTCAAAACCAGCACGCTCACGTGACAAACCACCTGGTCCTAACGCCGACATTCTACGCTTGTGAGTTATTTCAGCTAATGGATTCGTTTGATCCATAAATTGAGACAAAGCATTTGTTCCAAAGAAAGTATTGATTACAGACGAAATAGTTTTTGCATTTATCAAATCAATAGGTGTAAATACCTCATTATCGCGAACATTCATTCGTTCACGAATAATCCGAGCCATTCTGTTTAAACCAACACCAAACTGATTGTAAAGTTGCTCACCAACAGTACGAACACGACGGTTGCTTAAATGATCAATATCATCAACAATCGCTTTAGAATTTATAAGTTCAATAAGGAACTTAATAATTTCAATTATGTCCTCTTTAGTAAGAACACGAATAGAGTCATCAATATTAAGATTTAGTTTTTTATTGATTCTATAACGACCAACATCTCCTAAATCATAACGTTTTTCAGAGAAAAACAGATTATTGATTACTTCACGTGCACTTGAATCATCAGCTGGTTCTGCGCTACGCAACTGACGATATATATGTCTTATTGCATCAATCTCAGTGTTGCTTGGATCTTTTTGCAATGTATTATAAATAATAGTATAGTCTGAAGAATTTTGGGCTTCCTTATGTAATAAAATAACAGAAACACCTGACTCAAGAATATCATTGATATTGTCTTGGTCAAGAATAGTTTCTCTTTCCAAAATTACTTCATTTCGCTCAATAGAGGTTACCTCGCCAGTATCTTCATCAACAAAGTCTTCCATCCAAGACTTCAATACACGAGCAGCAAGTTTGCGCCCTATAACTTTCTTCAACCCAGTTTTAGTTGCTTTTACTTCTTCAGCTAAATTAAATATTTCAAGAATATCTTTATCGCTTTCAAAGCCAATAGCACGTAAAAGAGTTGTTACAGGTAATTTCTTTTTTCTATCAATATATGCATACAACACATTATGGATATCTGTAGCGAATTCTATCCATGAACCTCTAAAAGGTATAACACGTGCTGAGTATAGCTTTGTGCCATTAGCATGTGTACTTTGTCCAAAGAAAACTCCAGGAGATCTGTGTAATTGTGAAACAATAACACGTTCAGCTCCATTAATTACAAAAGTTCCTCGCTCTGTCATATAAGGGATAGTTCCTAAATAAACATCCTGTATTACGGAAGCAAAATCCTCATGATCTGGATCAGTACAATATAAGTAGAGTTTTGCCTTTAAAGGAACACTGTATGTCAATCCTCTATCAATACACTCATCAATAGTGTAACGTGGAGGATCAATGTAGTAATCTAAAAACTCAAGTACAAAATTATTACGAGTGTCGGCAATAGGGAAATTTTCTGAAAACACCTTATAGAGACCTTCGTTTTTTCTATGTTCTGGCGGAGCATCTAATTGCAGAAAATCTTGAAAAGATTTAAGCTGCACTTCCAAAAAGTCAGGAAACTGCAATGGATTTGCAATAGATGCAAAGTTTATTCTATTGTTGGTTTGGTTTAAAGACATGGGATATATGA
>CAZIUT010000127.1:0-6014 GCA_964542545.1 uncultured Dysgonomonadaceae bacterium
GACAAACACTTATATTGAGTGCACAAACAAACGGACAGTACTATCAATCTTATCAATTCTCCTTTATAGAGCCTTGGTTTGGAGGTAAACGCCCAAATAGCTTTTCGGTAAGTGCGTTCTACTCTCGTCAGTCGGATATTAGCGACAGAGCATACCAAAATCCTTATGCTACGGGCATGTATGGTGGTGGTTATGGAGGAGGCTATGGAGGTTATGGTGGCGGTTATGGTGGCTATGGAGGTTACGGCGGATACGGTGGTTATGGGGGCGATTATCAGCAAAATATGCTTGAGTCTTCTTACGACCCTGACAAGGTGTTTGAAGTGTTAGGTGCTTCGGTTGGGTATAGTAAAAGATTGGCCTGGCCCGATGACTATTTCTATTTGCAAGGTCAATTAGGATACCAAATGTATCGTATGAAAAATTGGCGCTATTTTTTAATTCCAAATGGAGTAAGTAATAGCTTGACCTTAAACCTTACATTGGCTAGAAACTCTATCGATAATCCTTTGTATACCCGAATGGGATCGCAGTTTACATTTAATGTTAGTTTAACTCCTCCTTTCTCACTGTGGGATGGCATAGATTATAAAAACTTACCGAGAGATGAAAATGGTTATGAAAACGAGGATAAATATAAATGGCTCGAATATCATAAATGGAAGTTTAATATGAGAACTTTCACTCCTTTATCTTCACTGGCTATTAAACGTACTCCTGTATTAGCAACTCGTGCAGAGTTTGGTTTCTTAGGTTATTACAACAGTGATAAGAAATCTGTTTTCGAAACATTTGATGTGGGTGGTGATGGTATGTCGGGTTATTCTTCGCAATATGCAACTGAAACTATTGCTCTTCGAGGATATCAAAACGGTACAGTTGGTAGAAATGCTAGTGCTTATACCCGATTGGGACTTGAATTTAGATATCCATTTATTCTTGAGCCCAGCTCTACAATCTATGGTATAGCATTTATTGAAGCTGGTAATGCTTGGCAAAATGTAGGCGATTTCAACCCTTTCGATTTAAAAAGATCAGCAGGTGTTGGAGCACGTATCCATTTGCCTATGATTGGTTTGATGGGAATTGACTGGGCATATGGATTTGATAAGATTGGTGGAAGTAGAGATTACAGCGGAAGCCAATTCCACTTTATTATAGGCCAAGAATTTTAAAATGAATTTCGCATTAACATAATTTACCAGGGTGCATATAAACGATTTCATAATATGCACGTCAATAGTATTACACAAATTAAAGGTTGAAAAATTATGAAGAAGACATTATTATTTATCGGATTGTTTTTTGCTCTTGCATTAGGGAGCTTTGCTCAGAAATATGCATTAGTTGATATGGAGTATATCTTAAAACGTATTCCCTCTTATGAAATAGCCAATCAAGAATTGAAAAATGCAGGCGAATTATGGCAGCAAGAAGTGGAGAATATGCAGAAAGAGGTACAAGATATGTACAAGTCTTTTCAAGCCAATGTGGCCTCGCTTTCAGCAAACGAAAAGACTAAAAGAGAGAATGCCATTGTTGAAAAAGAAAAAGAATTGCAGCAGTTGCGCAATAAATACTTTGGTGCAGAGGGTGAGATGTTTGAACGCCGCGAAGCATTGATTAAGCCTATTGAAGATGCCGTGTATAATGCTATAAAAGAGGTGTCTCTTTTGAATGGTTATAAGGCTGTAATAGACAGAGCGTCTGCTACGTCTATGATATTTGCATCGCCCGATATTGATATCAGTGATGAAGTATTATCAAAGTTAGGATATTCTAATTAAAACATTTATCTTTGCGAATCAAAAAATAAAAACTAAACAAACAAAATAAATTTATTATGCTTAAAAAATTAATTATCTTATTCTTTGCAATTGCTCCGCTTGCATTATTAGCTCAAGAAGCCAAAATTGCACATGTAAATTCTCAAGAGCTTTTTGGTATGATGCCAGAGTTAGCTTCAATTGAGACTCAGCTTAACACTAAACAAGAGCAAATTAAGAAAAATGCTGCTGCACTTGAGGCTGAATATAATACTAAAATGGAGGAGTTTCAAAAATCTACTGATGATGTTACTGAATCTCTTTTAATGGATCGTCAAAAACAAATTCAACAAATAGAAGAAAGATACCAAGCCTTCATGCAAAATAGTCAGAAAGAAGTGCAAGACCTACAGCAAAAGTTACTTGCTCCAGTTCAGGAAAAACTACAGAAAGCAATAAGAACTGTTGGTGAAGAAAAAGGGTTTACTTATATTTTGGATTTATCATCTGGTTCTGTTGCTTATCATAGCCCAACAGCAGTTGATGCAAACCCATTAGTGAAAGCAAATTTAGGTATCAACTAAGACAGCTATTCTGAAGAAAGAAGATTAAGAGAAATAAAGAAAAGATGGCAAATTGTATTTGTCATCTTTTTTTATGTCAACTTTCTAAATTGCAATCTTATATCCACCCAATTATTCACGTTTACAGCTTTGTATAGAGTGCATGCAGTTCAACTACGCCGGTCTAGTATGCTTTTTCAAGGTGGGTTTAATGGAGCAATTAGCAGATTCGTATACTTCAGCATCTACCATCTATCGCTCTCGGACTGCCTCAATGAGTCGACTTTTATGCCATCTTCTTAAAATCATACATCGTAGATTTCACTTTCATGTTATCTTTTTTAAATCCTTCGTTGTAGATTCGACTTTTATGTCATGTTTTTCAAATCCTTCGCCGTAGATTCGACTTTTATGTCATGTTCTCAAATCTTGCTTCGTAGAATGAACATTTAACTCATAGTTTTTCAATCTACCATGGTAGATTCAGCATTACTCCCCAATCTTTCGTTGTGTATTTCTAATTCATCTTACTAAAATTAAAGCTGTAGGATTGGTATTTGCAATTTTGACATAAAACATGCTGGGTTTTTTATAGAACATCATTTGGCTGTGAATAATAGTTGAAATGAGCTGATGAGAAACAAATATCAATATTGATATGGCATCAAAGACCGTTTTTAAATAAATATGCCTGTTGCTAAATGTAGTAATTACAAACCCACTAAAAATAAAAGGTTTTTTGTATCTTGCAACAAATTATAAATTGTAGTATAACATGGATTTATCATATTTAAAAAGCAATGCATTTTTTTTATTAGCAGGACCCTGCGTGATAGAAGGTGAAACAATGGCACTCAATATTGCCGAGAAAGTTTTAACAATAACCGAAAAGCTGGGTATTCCATATGTTTTTAAGGGTTCTTATAGAAAAGCAAATCGTTCACGCGTTGACTCTTTCACAGGTATTGGCGACGAAAAGGCGCTTAAGATTTTGCGTAAAGTAGGCGAAACATTCAAGGTACCTGTGGTAACAGATATTCATGAATCGCATGAAGCTGACATGGTAGCAGCTTATGCTGATGTTCTTCAGATTCCAGCTTTCTTGTGTCGTCAAACCGAACTGTTGGTTGCCGCTGCAAAAACAGGGAAGATTGTGAACATTAAGAAAGGTCAATTTCTTTCGGCAGAAAGCATGCAATTTGCAGCACAAAAAGTGGTGGATTCTGGCAATAATAATGTGATGCTTACAGAAAGAGGAAACTCCTTTGGTTACAATGATTTAATTGTAGATTATCGTGGGATTCCTACAATGAAGAAGTTTGGCTTCCCTGTTGTAATGGATGTTACTCATAGCTTGCAACAACCCAACCAATCGTCGGGTGTAACAGGTGGTCAACCAGAGCTGATTGAAACTATTGCTAAAGCGGCCATTGCTGTTGGCGCAGATGGATTATTTATTGAAACTCACCCCGATCCAGCCAATGCTAAATCCGATGGTGCCAACATGCTGGCCCTTCATGAATTAGAGCAATTGTTGGTAAAACTAGTGAATCTTCGCAATGCTTTATGAAGATAACTGATTATAAGGTGTTGCTTGCATCAAACTCTCCTCGGAGAGAAGAGTTGTTGCGAGGAATAGATATAGATTTCGAGATAAAGGTGTTGCCAGATATTGATGAATCATACCCAAGTGATTTGCCTCTTGAGGAAGTTGCTGAGTTTGTTGCCCAAAAGAAAGCTAGTTCTTACACCGATAATCTAAAAGATGATGAGTTGTTGATAACAGCTGACACTATTGTGATTCTCGATAAGACTATTTATGGAAAACCAAGTAACAAAGAGAAGGCTAAAGAGATGTTATGTGCTTTATCTGGTCAAACACATCGTGTAATATCGGGTGTGTGCTTAGCATCCACAAAAAAGCAAACCTCATTTTCTGTTGTTTCAGAAGTAGAGTTTACACAACTGACTATCGAAGAGATAGAGTATTACATAGAGCGTTACGCTCCTTTTGATAAAGCTGGTTCGTATGGAGTTCAAGAGTGGATAGGCTACATTGGGGTTAAACACATCAATGGTTCTTATTTCAATATTATGGGTCTACCCATTCAGCGTTTATATAAAGAAATAGGTCGTTTTTAATTTTTATGGTATTATATTTATTCAAATACAAAGTAATTTTAAATTTATGCTTACAGTAGAAAAAATTGGTGGAACATCGATGTCTCAGTTTCAGGATGTTCTAAATAACATAATAATAGGTAATCGTAAAAATGATGAGCTTTACAATCGCGTTTTTGTGGTTTCGGCTTACAACAATGTCACCAACTGGCTGTTGGAGCATAAAAAGACGGGTGAGCCTGGCATATACAATAAGTTTTTGAACGGAGATGACTTTAGCAGTGCTTTAGACTCGTTTACCAAGCGATTGTTGTTGATAAATGATGGCTTTGCAGATATTGGTCTCGATTTGAAAGAGGCTCGAGATTTTATTCGCTTTCGTGTTGATCAGACAAAAACATTATTATATAGCCTAAATAAAGTAATGGCATCGGGCTATGTTAACATGGAAGATATTTCGCTTGCAGCAAGAGAAATATTAGCTTCTATTGGAGAAGCTCATTCTGGTTGGAACTCGGTGAATATTCTCAATAATAACGGGATTAATGCACGATTTGTAGATTTATGTGGATTTAACGATAACGCTCCTCTTACTATAGATGAACGTATTCATAAAGAATTTAGCAATATCGACTTTGATAAAGTGCTTTGTGTTGCTACTGGATATACAAAGGGCACAGAGGGTATTATGCGCGCATTCGATAGAGGATATTCCGAAGTAACGTTCAGTAAAATAGCTGTAGAAGTTAAAGCTAACGAAGCTGTTATTCATAAAGAATATCATTTATCTAGTGCCGACCCAAAAATAGTTGGTATAGAAAACTCTATCCCTGTGGGTCACACCAACTTCATTATAGCAGATCAGTTGGCCGATATTGGCATGGAAGCCATTCATCCCAAAGCTGCAAAGCCTCTTGAGTTGGCAAACATTAATATCCGTATTAAAAATACTTTTGAGCCAAATCATCCTGGCACATTAATTACTCGTGACTATGTTTCTCCTAACCCTCGCGCCGAGATAGTTTCGGGTACACGCAAAGTAATTGCGCTTGAAGTACACGACCCTATGATGATTGGTGAAGTGGGTTTTGATTTGGGTATTATGCAGTATTTCCTAAAACACAAAGTGAGCTATATACTAAAATCTACTAATGCTAACTCTATTACTACTGTTGTTTGGGAAAATGAAAAAACGGATAGACTTATTCAAGAGTTAACTTCAATTTATTATCGTATTACCACTTTGCCTTGTTCTATTGTAAGTGTGTTGGGTACAAATATTGCACTCCCTGGCTTTATGTACAAAGCTAGCAAAGCATTGTATGAAAAAGATATAAATGTTGAAAGTTTTGGTCAATCGCTTAATCAAGTAAATATGCAATTTGTTGTAAAAAGAGAACATTACGAAGATGCAGTTATTGCATTGAATAATGCTTTTGTGAAGTAATAAGTACTTCAATTTCAGTTAGCACTATTTTATAATACATTCCTCAATAGATTTAATTATGAAAGAGCAAGAATCATATTATACCAGTCCACCACCACCCAGACCAAATTTTGTGTC
>CAZIUT010000128.1:0-5963 GCA_964542545.1 uncultured Dysgonomonadaceae bacterium
AATTAACTAGAGGTTACTTTGGTGCACGTAAAAATGTGTGGACAGTAGCCAAAAATACGTGGGAAAAAGGTTTAACCTACGCTTATCGTGACCGTAAGAACAAAAAACGTAACTTCCGTTCTCTTTGGATACAGCGTATTAATGCAGCAGCTAGATTAAACGGTACTACTTATTCTCGTTTAATGGGAGCATTGAGCAAAAATGAAATAGATATTAATCGTAAAGTTCTTGCAGACTTAGCAATGAATCATCCAGAAGCTTTTAAAGCTATTGTGGATAAAGTTAAGTAAGCTTGATCTGCTGATTATATTAAATATAAAAAAGGAAATTTCTGTTATGGAATTTTCCTTTTTTTATGTCGAGTTGTTATGCTATAATTAAAATGATTAATTCAACCTGCGTTATTCATCCCACTTTTATTAATATATGTGTCAATAGCTAATAATCAAAAGTTTGCAAACTTATTATATTTCAATGCAAAACCCTTATGGGTAATGTTCGCTTTGCTTCGGTCTCTAAGCGTAGTAGAAGCGGTTGAAATATACGAATCTACTTCGCTAGCAAATTCCTTGAAATAGTATTGACCTATATCAGCTTAGTGCGACATCCCAGCATCTACGATGAAGCTGAAAATGTGAATAATACGGGATAATAAAAACTTAAATTGAGATGAAAACATATTTAATAAATGAAAAGGAGATAATAGAGCGTATTCTAAAAACAGAGAAGATTTGTTTTGTCGGTTTTTCTGATGAAAATGGCATACCATATGTTCTGCCCATGAATTATGGTTATGAGGATGAAGTTCTCTATTTGCACTCTGCACCCGAGGGTAAAGCAATACGTGTGTTAGAGCAAAATAGGAATGTTTGTATTACATTTTGTACACAACCTAAACTTATTTGGCAGCATCCAGAAGTGGCTTGTAGTTATAGAATGCAATCTGCAAGTGTTATTTGTAACGGCAAGGTTGAGTTTGAAGAGGATTTTGAAGAGAAAGTGAGAATACTTAATATAATAATGCGGCAATATATCGATAAGGAGTTTACTTATTCTGATCCTGCTGTGAAAAATGTAAAGATATGGAAAGTTGAGGTTGATACAATTACAGCCAAGGAGTTTGGAGTGAGACACCCCAATTCTGCATCTTATAAAAACAGTGAGTCTTTATAATTATTAGGATAGCTGAATTAAACTTTTATCTAATGTTCTTGTTCAGTCATAGTATACAATTTATAAGAGTGAATTTTAATTCAATTATTTAATAACTAAAAGAAGAAAAGTAATGAAAAGAATAAGTATACTATTTACTGTGCTTGTGTTAACTGTAGTGGTTGCATTTGCAAAAGGACCTGAGATAAAAGCTATGCCAATTGAGCTTAATACAACCGACTTCGTAAAGAAGGTTCATGACTTTAAGAAGAGCCCCAATGAATTTACTTATGTAGGAGATAAACCTGCTATTATCGATTTTCATGCTACTTGGTGTGGCCCTTGTAAGCAACTAGCACCTACATTACAAGATTTAGCTGCCGAATATGGCGATGAAATTTATATCTATAAAGTTGATATTGATAAAGAACCCGATATTGCACGTGCATATGGTATTAGAAGTGTGCCTTCGCTGCTCTTTATTCCTCAAGGTGATGCTGTTCCTCAAATGGGTCAAGGCAACATTCCAAAGGAGAGTCTTAAAAAAGTGATTGATGAATTTATGTTAGGTAAAACTGTTGAGTAAAGGAAAAAATAGATTTATAAAATATCAATAAATATCCAAGATAATGATTATATCAAGTTTGCAGAATCCTTCTGTGAAAAATCTTGTGAAACTAACTAAGGCACGTGAACGAAAGGCTCAAAACCTTTTTGTTGTTGAAGGTGCAAGAGAATTATCGCTAGCTTTGGCTGGCGATTATTCTATAGAGCAGGTGTATGTGTGTCGTGCTCTTTTTGAAGATACGCGATACCCCGATTTTTTGGATTCAATACACGATGATAAGATAATTGACATTACAGCCCAGGTATTTGAAAAAGTGTCTTATCGTAAATCGTCGGATGGATTGATTGCATTAGTAAAACCTAAATCACATACACTTGCCGATGTTAAATTATTAGACAATCCTTTTGTTATTATATTAGAATCGGTTGAAAAACCTGGTAATCTAGGAGCCATTCTTCGCACTGCCGATGCCGCTGCTGTTGATGCTGTTATTGTTTGCGATCCGCAAACAGACATTTACAATCCCAATGTAGTGCGTTCAAGTGTTGGGGCACTCTTTACTGTGCAAACTGCAATATGCACAACGCAGCAAGCCATGGACTGGCTTAACGAGCATTCAATAGCATCATATGCTGCAGAGCTAGAGGCTGCGAAGTGGTATCAAGATGTTGATTATTGTGGGCCATCTGCCATTGTGATGGGAACTGAAGCCGATGGGTTAACAAGTGCTTGGCTCAACTATGCAACAAAGAGAGTTAAAATACCCATGTGTGGAAAAATTGATTCATTGAATGTTTCAGTTTCTACTGCTGTATTGACTTTTGAGGCAATGAGGCAGCGTAGAGGTAGAAGTTGAGGGGGAGTCTGTTGATAATATGGGTAGAATGAAGATTCTAATGCTTTTATATTTTCATAATGTTTAAGTAATCATTGCACTAAAACATGAGAAATATTATTTAACTACATTTTTTTTCGCTATATTTGTAATTGAACTACGAAAAATATAAATTTAAATATTAAGCAAAATGAAAACAAATTATGAATTACGTTATGCTGCAAACCCACAAGATGCAAAGCAGTATACAACAGAGAGATTACGCAAAGATTTTTTGATTGAAACAGTATTTGCAAAAGATGAAGTTAATATGGTATATTCTATGTATGATAGAATGGTAGTTGGAGGTGCAATGCCTGTGACTGAATCATTACAACTTGAGGCAATTGACCCATTAAAACAACCTGTGTTTTTAATGAGTCGTGAAATAGGTATCTTTAATGTTGGTGGAAAAGGAAAAGTAAAAGTAGGTGATGATGTTTTTGAATTAGATTTTAAAGAAGCACTATATCTTGGTTCAGGTGAACGCGAAGTTTATTTTGAAAGTGTGGACAAAAACAAGCCTGCTAAGTTTTACTTTAACTCAGCAACCGCACACCGCAACTATCCAGATAAGAAAATTACTAAAGCTGATGCTGAGGTAGCAGAATTAGGTTCTTCTGAAACTGCAAATCATAGATTCATTAATAAAATGATTGTTAATCAAGTTCTTCCTACTTGTCAATTGCAAATGGGTATGACTGAATTAGCTCCTGGAAGCATATGGAATACAATGCCAGCACACGTACACTCGCGTAGGATGGAAGCATATTTTTATTTTGAGGTTCCGGAAGAGCAAGCTGTATCTCATTTTATGGGTGAAGTAGAAGAAACTCGTCATATTTGGATGCACAATGAACAAGCTGTTCTTTCTCCTGAGTGGTCTATTCACTCTGGTGCAGGTACTAGCAACTATACTTTTATCTGGGGCATGGCAGGTGAGAATCTAGATTATGGTGATCAAGATTTTGCAAAAATCACAGAGCTTAAGTAAGATTAGATAGCTTAAGTGTACAGGTAAATAATCAAATAAACAAAAATAATATAAATATAAATATGAATATATTTTCATTAAAAGGTAAAGTTGCTCTTGTAACTGGTGCTGCACACAGTATTGGTTTTTCAATGGCAGCAGGTTTAGCACAAAGTGGTGCAACAGTTGTATTTAATAGTTCAAATCAAGCGTCGCTTGACAGAGGATTGGCTGAATATAAAAAACTTGGTATTGATGCACACGGATATGTGTTTGATGTTACAAAAGAAGATCAAGTTGTAAAAGCAATTGAATCTATAGTAAAAGAGGTTGGCGAAATTGATATTTTGGTTAACAATGCCGGAATTATTAAGCGTATTCCAGCAGTAGACATGTCAGTTGATGATTTTAAAGAGGTGCTAGATGTAGATTTAGTTGCTCCTTTTATTTTGTCTAAGGCTGTTGCTCCATCAATGATAAGAAGAGGCGGAGGTAAGATTATTAATATTTGCTCTCTGATGAGCGAGTTAGGTCGTGAAACGGTTTCTGCTTATGCAGCAGCAAAAGGTGGACTTAAAATGCTTACACGCACCCTTGCTTCAGAGTGGGGAGAGCATAACATACAGGTGAACGGAATTGGTCCAGGATATATAGCAACTTCACAAACAGCACCTTTGCGTGAAAAGCAAGCTGACGGAAGTGCTCATCCTTTCGATTCTTTTATTATTTCTAAAACACCAGCGGCGCGTTGGGGTGATCCAAAAGACTTGGTTGGGCCTGCCGTGTTCTTATCATCTGAGGCTTCAGATTTTGTAAACGGGCATGTACTATATGTTGATGGAGGTATCTTAGCATACATTGGAAAACAACCTAAATAAATAATATTAAGCAGATAATTATTAAAGTAATGAGAAAGTATCTTTTTTTATTTCTTTTTGCTAGCATCTTATTAGCTTGTAACAATTCAACAGAAAAGGTTACAGTTACTGTTAGCAATCAGTCGGATATCGATAGAGAACATGAAATGGTGGAAATCCCTTGGGATGCTGTTTCTTCAAAGTTAAACACTACCGATGCAGAGATTATTGTAGTTGAAGGTTCTTCAACAAAACAAATACCTTATCAGAAACTTCAAGAAGGAACAGGAAGTGTGACAAAACTTCTTTTCCCTGTAAGTGTAAAAGGGGGTGAAAGTGTAACCTTTGAAATTAAAAATGGTGTGCCAGAGAATTTCAATCCGATGGTTTATGGTCGCTTGGTTCCTGAAAGGAAAGACGATTTTACATGGGAGAACAATCGTTCTGCTTTTAGAATATACGGACCTGCCTTAGAGGCAACCGGCGAAATTAGCAACGGTATGGATTATTGGGCAAAAAGAACAGAGTCGCTTGTAATTGATAAATGGTACGAAAAGGATTTAGCTGGCATTGCTTCTTATCATCAAGATAATGGTGAGGGGTTAGATTATTACAAAGTTGGTAGAACTTTAGGTTTAGGAATGACAGCTCCTTATAATAATGACACTCTTTGTTTAGGCAAGAATTTCATAGCTCATGAAGTGTTAGATAATGGACCTTTGCGTGTTACTGCTCAATTTACTTATAAGCCCTATGAAGTAGGCGAAATAGAAGTAACAGAAAAGCGCACTATTTCGTTGGATGCATATAGTTATATGAATAAAATTCAAAAAGAGTTTAATTCAGACAATAACAGTGATAAAATTTATCTTGCAACAGGTTTAGCTATGGAAGATGATTCTGATGTGATTTTTACTATGCCAGAAAATGGCATAATAGCTTATAAACATCCAGAACACTCAGATAATGGAACAATGTTTGCAGGAGTAATTAATTCTAAAGGTTTTGCAGATGCAAAAGTTGCTGAAGGGCACTTATTAGGAATCAACGAATATGAGTTCGGGTCTAAGTACACTTATTATACTGGTGGTGGATGGACTAAAAGTTTCTTTAAAACTTTTGAGCAATGGACTGCTTTTCTTCAGCTTGAGGAAGCGAAGTTGCAACAACCACTTCAGTTAGAAATTAATTAGTATTCTTAGTGTCAAAAAACACCTAGGAACTTAATAAAGTAAATGCTAGAGCTATAGCATTTGCTGAATGTGATTGAGGGTGTCCAATAAGTTTTGGACATCCTTTTTTTATGTTGTAAAACATCATATTCTCGTATTGTTTTAGTTGACACTATCCCGATAAGTGTGTAAGTAATAATTGAAGGGTTCTACTTTTAGAGTTGAGCCCTTTCTGCAAATATAGCTATAAATTGGTTTATAATTAACCCCCAATTAGGGATTGTACTATTCCATTTTTTAGATGTTTCTCTTATAACCTGAGTTCGATTATTAAAATAAAGACAATTGATTTGTCTTTACTGTTTCA
>CAZIUT010000129.1:0-5914 GCA_964542545.1 uncultured Dysgonomonadaceae bacterium
ATACAATATGTTGCAATTAAACTTGCCTATATTCCAACCAAAATTGAAGAAAACTGATGAGGATATTTATATTTTCGATCAAATAAGGAGAAAATATCTTGTACTCACTCCCGAAGAATGGGTAAGGCAAAGTTTCCTTAACTACCTACTCCATCACAAAAATTATCCACTTTCTCTTATGGAAAATGAAGCTATTATAAAACTAAACAACATGACTCGTAGATGCGATACAGTTGTTTATAACAACAAGCTTGAGCCATTGGTAATTATAGAATACAAAAGACCCGAAGTGGAAATAGACCAACAAGTATTTGATCAAATAGTTAGATACAACATTGTTTTAAGGGTAGATTACCTAATAGTTTCTAATGGATTAGAACACTTCTGTTGTAAGATGGACTATGAAACGCAGAATTATAGTTTTTTGAAAACTATACCTGAGTACAATGAGTTAACATTGAAAAGATAAAGGATATACTATAAAAAGTAAAGAGAAGCTGATTTTTTTATTAATTACTACCAAACAAGATAATTATGAAAGTTTTAATTTTATGCACAGGCAATAGTTGTCGTAGCCAAATGGCTCATGGTTTCTTACAATCACTCAATAAAAATATCACTGTTTGTTCTGCTGGAACAGAAGCATCGGGCCAACTTAACCCTGGTGCTGTAAAAGCAATGACCGAAATAGGTGTCGATATTAGTGAGCACACTTCCAATTCTGTTGACAAGTACTTAAATGATGAGTGGGATTATGTAATCACTGTGTGCGGTGGAGCAAATGAAGTTTGCCCAACATTCACTGGAAAGGTGAAAAATCGCCTACACATTGGGTTTGACGATCCTTCAGATGCTGTAGGAACAGACGAGTTCATCTGGAGCGAATATATCAGAGTGCGAGACGAGATAAAGAAAGCATTTTATAAATTGTATAAGGAGGAGATAGAACCTTTTCTTGGTAAAGTGTAAAAAACAAGATTTCACGTTCGTGAAATGAGGTACAAGTAGAGAGACATGTACCAGCAAAACGATATTATCAATTAATCAACAATCGTCCGCCCAAAAGGTGTTAATGCTATTCTTGCCAACTTCATATGCTGATTGCCAAACGGAATACCGATAATTGTAATATAAAAAAGCAAAGCAAAAGCAAAATGGGTTAGGCTTATCCAAATGCCGCCAACAAAGAACCATATAATATTCATAACGGTGGACAAGCAACCTATACTACCTTCTGTTACTATTATCTTTTTACCAAAGGGCCATAATGCAAGAGATGCCATTTTCAGACTCTGAATTCCAAAAGGAATACCAATAATTGATATAAAAAAGGGGATACTTGCTAATACATACTCAATGGCTACAAAAATACCGCCAAAAACAACCCAAATAATATTACCAATCAATTTCATAATGCCTTAGTTTTTATTTACAATTGTACTTGGCAAATGTACAAAAACTACTTTTATAATCATCCAATCCACTTTAATAACTTTCCAGTTACGCTCAATCAATCTCTTAGTTTGTATGAGCGAGGTTATAGGGAAACAACTCCTCACTATATTCAACTATTGCACCATTTTAGTAACTTTCTTCTCTGCTGTGCATACAAGAGAGCAAACTACTCTCTCAAACAGACTAAATTATATAAAAGATGGCAAACTTATGTTTCTACTTCCTATTCCTACACCTCAGACAATAAGATCCTCTCTCAACAGGACAATCCTATGTGTATGAAGAGGCAATTGAGACAACAATCTAAAATCCTACACATAGGAAAACGTAGTCGAGAGTGTAAGTTCAAATCTTAAATGTATGAAATCTTTGGAAAAAATAAAAACAATTATTTATTACATTCATGGTTTAAATTTATCATTAAAACACCCTAATACAGAGAAAAACTTCAATTTTACATTATATCATTTGACATGACACTAATATAATTGCTGCAAATTATTAACTACCTGACGCTCTATCACTGCATTTAGTTTCAAAGCTTTACTAACCTACCATCCTACCCTATTCTCTGGAACACGTGATATGATAGAAATTGCTATTAAAAATATTACTGCTAGCCCAAAGTAAACAAATGCATGAGCTTGACTAGGATTATTTGCTGCCGCAATAATGGAGGTGGCTCCAGCAATGGACACTATCTGTCCCATTTGCAAGCCTAGCGAACGAATGGCTGCAATATTGGCAGCCTCTGCTGGTGCTAATTGTATACCTGCATTGCGTGCAGCTGGGCTCATTACTCCTAACCCAACACCAATCAGTAGTGTACTACTAAATAGCCATATAAAGCTATCAACTCCGAACATAGGACTCAGTGAAAGAAGAGCAAACCCAAGAACTAGCACAATAGAACCTATATAAATAGGTAGGCGATATCCTGTTCGACGCAAATATATACTCATTATCACAGACATTACTACAGAGGCAACACCCTCGCCAACCAGCAATGTTCCAGAGTGCAATTCGCTAATTCCGTATCGGCTCACTGCGTAAAGTGGTATAAGCGAAACCCCTCCAATAACCATTCCTGTTTGTATAAAGTTTACTAGGTTTACTGCTCCAAATCCTTTGCCGTATATAAATCTTGGTTTAATAAAAGGAAACTTCACACGCTTTATATGTCTAAAAAACAGGAAGAAGAATACAATTGAAGCTAAAATTAAACCAGCAAAAAAGGGAACATAGATATCAGACGTTCTTTCTCCTAAATAGGTAACTGCATACATTGCAGTAATAATGCCACCAGCTAAATAAAGCATTCCGGGGAAATCTAATTTCTCTCTACTACCATTTGGCTGGGACTTGGGAATAAAGCGCATAGCTAGTAAAAACACAGCTAAACCAATGGGTATATTAATGAAAAATATCCAATGCCATGTTGAGTAAGTAACAAATAGTCCTCCAAAAATAGGACCTATCATACTACCGGTGGCAAACATACTTCCAAACAAACCCAAGAACCTATCGCGCGATTGATGAAAATGATTTACGATAAGACCCGTTGCAGAGGGTGTAATGCCTGCTCCACCTATTGCTTGTAATGCTCGCATGACCACAAGCATATATATATTTGTGGAAAGACCACAAAGCAATGATGCTATAGTAAACATGGCTATGGAATACAAGAAAATACGGCGATGCCCGAATTGAATGCTCAACTTGGCACTCAATGGAAGCATGACTACAAAGCCAAATGAATAAATTGTTAATGTCCATCCTGCCCAACTTACAGAGGTGTTTAAATTAACCTGCAAAGCATGTAATGCAGTGGCAACTATGGTAGAATCCACAGTTATCATAAGCAAAGACAACGCAATTATTGGAAATACTATTTTAGGGTCTACCGCTTCGTATTTATGTGTAGGTTCTGCTTTTATCGTATTTTTTTGTTTCATTTTATTTTTCTCTAAGCTTGCAAAGATAGAAATCAACTATCAAACCAATGGCATCATTATGTATTTTGAACTGTTTTTCACTTTAATAAAGAAAGATACTCATCCGAAAGATTTGTGGTATCCCTCTATCCCACTATACAAATATCTCTTAAGATTTATCTCAATTCAAAATATCACTTAATCCCAATCACATCTAGTAGGATACCTTATAGAAATTGTGTAGTTTTGTTTCTGATTAAAAAAAACACAATTATGGGAAAAACAATTATTGGACTATTAAATGAGACGGTAGAGAAATATGGGGAAAACCCTTATCTCTACGAGGCACTCAACAACATAGAATATACAGCACTCACCTTTAGAGAGGTGAAAGAACAAGCTATCCGTTTGGCAGCAGGATTTATGGCATTGGGTATTGGTACAGGCGAACGAGTAGCGCTTATGTCGGAAGGAAAAAACAATTGGGTGATTGGTGAACTGGGTGTGCTTCATGCTGGTGCTGTATGTGTGCCTCTATCAGTAAAACTTGATACAGAACAAGATATTACTTTTCGTATTAATCATTCAGACTCAGTGATGGTGTTAGCATCTAATCAACAGATAAAAAAACTACGATTGTTAAAAGAGAAGATGCCTACTGTAAAAAGATACATTTTGCTCGATTCTGAGGTTGAAGCAGAAGAAGCAGAGATACATTTAGAGAAAGTGCTAAAGTTGGGTGATGCGCTTCTTGATACAGACCGTGAAAGGGTGAAAAAACGAATAGCAAGTGTAGCACCAGATAGCTTGGCTAATATCTCATATACATCGGGTACTACTGCTAACCCAAAAGGGATTATGCTCACACACAACAATTATGTGTGTAATGTGGAGCAGGCTGTTGATTTACTAAATGGCATTCCTTCTTATTTTCGTATGTTGTTGATACTTCCTTGGGATCATTCGTTTGGTCACACTGCTGGTGTTTATGCTTTTATGAAAGTTGGTGCCTCTATTGCATCGGTGGCAGCTGCAAAAAGTGCAATAGAGATTCTGCGCAACGTGCCAAAGAGCCTAAAGGCTATCAATCCACACTTGCTGATGAGTGTGCCCGCACTTGCTAGCAACTTCAGAAATAATATTGAAGGTGGTATAAAAAAACAAGGAAAGTTGCCTTATCGTCTTTTCCAACAGGGCTTGAAGGTGGCTTATGCTTATAATGCAGAAGGATATAACAAGGGGCGCGGTAGACGTGCATTGCTGAAACCAGTTGTGGCTTTTTACGATAAAATTATTTTCTCGAAGGTTAGAGAAAACTTTGCCAGCAACTTACAGTATTTTATTGGTGGCGGTGCGTTGCTAGATATAGAGTTGCAACGGTTTTTCTATGCCATTGGCATTCCCATGTATCAGGGCTATGGACTTTCAGAGGCATCTCCCATTATATCGGCCAATAGCACAGAGTTTCACAAGTTAGGCTCATCGGGCAAACCTGTGCCCCGTATGGAAATAAAGATTATTGACGACGATATGAATGACCTTGCCACTGGTGAGAAAGGTGAAATTATTGTTCGCGGAGGAAATGTGATGAAAGGGTATTGGAAAAATCCTGAGGCAACAGCAGAAACCATTATTGATGGATGGTTACACACAGGAGATATGGGATATATTGATAAGGATGGCTATCTCTATGTATTGGGCCGCACTAAGTCGCTACTCATTAGCAACGATGGTGAAAAATTCTCGCCCGAAGGTATAGAAGAGTCCATAATGGCTAAGTCTGATTATATCAATCAGTGTGTGTTGCACAACAACCAAAGCCCTTATACTACAGCGCTATTAACGTTAAATAGCGATGCACTGAAAAAGAAAACCACCAACCCTACCGAAGCTGTCAAGCTTATTGCCGATGAGCTTGCTCAGTACTTGAAAGGTGGAAGCAACGATGGGCTTTTCCCTTATCGTTGGATTCCTACGGCTTTTGCTCTTATTGAAAAGCCGTTTAGTGAGCAAAATGGATTGGTAAACTCTACCATGAAGATTGTGAAGCACAAAGTGTATGAGCGGTACGCTCAACAGATAGATATGCTACATACAGCAGATGGTAAACGATCTGATTCGGAGAGTAATTTGGAGGTGTTGGGGAAGTTGTTAAAGTAGGGATAAATTGCGACCTATCCGTATAATAATACCTTCTTATATTGTTATATTTATAAACAAAAAACACCCACACAATATAATCATCCGGTAGCGAGCCTAATCCTTGATTTTAATTACTACCGAAGATAACCAGGTATTGCGGCTCCCACACGAATTCTTTCGTGTGGATTGATTTAGTAAATCAATAAGAAAAATTTAGACAAAAGATGTATAAAATAGCACAGACAAACATCCATCAATCTAAAGTTTCACGCCCTCAGCCGCCTTGCTCTTATTAACAATAAACACCCCAGCAAACACCAATGCAATGGCCAGTCCTTTTATTAGCCCAAAAGCATCAACACCCATTACTGCTGCAGCAATGG
>CAZIUT010000130.1:0-5911 GCA_964542545.1 uncultured Dysgonomonadaceae bacterium
TAGGGTTAAAAAATTCCATTTGTTAATCATTATATATGTTGTTGTTGTTTTCTTATCTATAACTCAAAGTAATCACTTATACTTGAGCCGCGTTGCACAATATAAAATCACTTTATGTGGTGCAAGTTAGATTACATCAGCATGTGCTCATATGCTTAAACAGGTACTCGCTGAGGTTATATCTAATATGTAAAGATAGTGATTTATTCTTTTCAATCCGTTCCTTTTATATTAAATAGTGTAATGTTGGTAGCAAATGACCCATGAGTATGCATCTCAGCATTTTTATTATGAAACCGAAATCAGCCTGAAGAGCTATCGAAAACAACAATAATAAGTGTTTTCACATTAATTAGTTACACTGCTTTTGGATTGTTTTATATATTGCATACTTCTATGTATTTTTGTAGTTCAATTATAAGATTATGAAAATAGCAGCATTAGTATCAGGTGGAGTAGATAGCTCAGTAGTTGTACATAAGCTAAAAGAGCAAGGCTACGACCCAACAATATTTTATATAAAAATTGGGATGGAAGACGAGCATGGCTTTATTGACTGCCCAGCAGAAGAAGATATAGAGATTGTTACATATATTGCAAATAAATATGGTTGCAAACTAGAAATAGTATCGCTCCATGAAGAATATTGGGACAATGTGGTAAAATATACAATTGAAAATGTGAAGCGTGGCCTAACACCCAATCCTGATATGATGTGCAACAAATTGATAAAGTTTGGCATCTTCAATGATAAATGGGGACACGATTTCGATAAAATAGCTACAGGTCACTACGCATCTACAACCGAAAAAGATGGGCTCACTTGGCTATCGACAGCCAAAGATAAAATGAAAGATCAAACTTATTTTTTGGGGCAGATAGACTATATGCAAATTTCTAAACTAATGTTTCCGATAGGTAGCATGGATAAAAAAGAGGTTAGAGAAATAGCAAAAGCCCAACATTTACCGTCGGCTGCACGCAAAGACAGTCAAGGTATATGTTTTCTGGGTAAGGTAAATTATAACGACTTTATCAAACGATACCTAGGAGAAAAGAAAGGTCAGATTGTGGAGTTGGAAACAGGAAACATTCTTGGAACTCACAATGGATTTTGGTTTCACACAATAGGTCAACGAAAAGGATTGGGGCTAAGTGGAGGCCCATGGTTTGTTATAAAAAAAGATATCAACCGCAATATTATCTATGTTTCGAAAGGATACAACACCCAACATCAATATGGGAATGAAGTAAACCTTTCTGGCTTCCAGTTTATTACAAAAGACATATGGGGAGACTTTGACAATGAGAAAGAAATAACTTTTAAAATTCGCCATACTCCTGAGTTTACCAAAGGCAAAATATCGAGACAAGGAGATTTATACAAAATAACATCTGACGATAAAATACAAGGGATTGCTGCAGGTCAATTTGGTGTTGTATATGACGCAGATGAAAACATTTGCCTTGCAAGTGGAATGATTATTTAGCATAATCGAAAACAAATACACATTAAACGCAGTTGTACAATTAGTAAAATATTGATAATAGATGTTTGATTTCAGCACAATTCAATTTGTAGATATAATAGAGTTCATTGGCACATTTGCTTTTGCTATTAGTGGTGTTCGTTTAGCATCGGCCAAAAAATTTGACCTCTTTGGCGCATATGTAGTAGGTTTGGCCACAGCCGTTGGAGGAGGCACGCTGCGTGATTTACTATTAGGAGTAACTCCTTTTTGGATGAACAATCCGTTTTATTTATGGTGTACTCTATTTGCATTGATTTTTGTAATGATTTTTCATAACCATTTAATACGCCTAGATAGTGCTTTTTTTGCTTTTGACAGTATTGGCCTTGCTCTGTTTGTAGTAGTAGGAGCCGAAAAAACACTTAACTTAGGCTTTGACCCATGGGTTGCAGTAGTTATGGGAACTAGCACAGGAGCTGTTGGCGGTGTTATACGTGATGTGCTAATAAACGAAATTCCCTTAATTTTCAGAAGAGAAATATATGCTTTGGCGTGCGTTGTTGGGGGAATAGTTTTTGTAACACTCTCAAGGAAGACTGAACTTAATGTAATATTCATAGAGCTATCTACAGCAGCAGTTGTTATACTTATTCGCTTTCTTGCTGTTAAGTATAAATTGTCTTTACCTGTTTTAAAAGGCGAGAGAAAAGACATACTGTTACACTAACTATACTCTTTCAATTGCAACAGCCTGACTTTTATTATTTTTTTTCAATCTCAAAAAGAAGCTAGTTATTGTTTCATACTATCTCAAATTATCAGAAATAAGAATCAGATTAATATCCCTTTCATACAACAGCTTTTTGAATAAGCTGCAAACCAATATATTAACTCTATTCAATTGCCTCATTCATCATTTTTAAAATGTAAAATAAATAAATTATTAATTGTATAAATAATTGATTATATTTGTAATAGAATTAAATCAGAATGTAATCTTTAATTTAAATAGCCAATAAACTATCTATTTGATTAAAGTAACAACTTAAAGAACAACCATAAAAATAATAGATGAAAGATTTTATAGCAACTGATCTAAAAACCGAAAATGCAATTTTAGTAGGACTCATTACTCAAGAAGAGACTGAAGAGCAAGTAACTGAATATTTAGATGAGTTAGACTTCCTAGCTGAAACAGCTAAAATTAAACCCGTTCATAGAGTAACGCAACGCTTAACTATGCCCAATTCTGTTACTTTTGTAGGAACAGGAAAATTAGACGAGATAAAAGAATATATAGAAAGTCAAGAAGAGGGTGACAACCAAATAGGTCTTGTTATTTTTGATGACGAGCTTTCCGCACGCCAACTTAGGAACATTGAAAAAATACTTGAAGTGCCTGTCTTAGACAGAACTAGCCTTATATTGGATATTTTTGCCATGAGAGCTCAAAGTGCAAATGCCAAAACACAGGTAGAGCTAGCTCAATACCAATATATGCTGCCAAGACTTACGCGCATGTGGACTCATCTTGACCGTCAGCGTGGAGGCGGATATATGCGTGGACCAGGAGAGACACAGCTAGAAACAGACCGTAGGATTATTCTTGACAAAATATCGAAACTTAAAAAAGATCTCATCGCAATAGACAAACAAAAAGCTGTACAGCGCAAAAACCGTGGCCAGCTAGTTCGTGTTGCCTTAGTTGGGTATACCAATGTGGGCAAATCTACCCTGATGAATGTATTGAGCAAATCAGACATCTTTGCCGAAGATAAGCTTTTTGCAACACTTGACACTACTGTAAGAAAAGTAGTCATTGGTAATCTCCCCTTTTTAATGACAGACACTGTTGGATTTATTAGAAAACTACCTACACATCTTGTAGAATCATTTAAATCTACGCTAGACGAAGTGCGCGAAGCTGATATACTTATACATGTTGTAGATATCTCTCACCCTGGATTTGAAGAGCAAATAGAGATTGTTGAAAAAACATTATTCGAAATTGAAAAAGAGGAAAAGCCTACTATTATTGTATTTAATAAAATAGATGCATTTTCTTATACTCCTAAAGACGAAGATGACCTCACACCAAACACCGAAGAAAATATCTCTTTAGAGGAATTGAAAAAGTCGTGGATGAGCAAGTTAAATGAAAACTGCATTTTCATTTCGGCAAAAGAGAATGATAATATAGACGAGCT
Source organism: uncultured Dysgonomonadaceae bacterium (assembly GCA_964542545.1). Classification (GTDB taxonomy): domain Bacteria; phylum Bacteroidota; class Bacteroidia; order Bacteroidales; family Dysgonomonadaceae; genus UBA2632. Next base: position 3,680 of record CAZIUT010000130.1, read on the forward strand.
TAAAAAACTAATCTACGATAAAGCTAAAGAAGTTCATATCACTCGTTTTCCGTATAACGACTTCCTTTTTTATGATTATGAAGAAGAGGCTGAAGAGTTTGAAAGACTTCAGAAAAAAGACGAGGAAGAATCAGAAGAAGAATAAAACCTAGTTTTAATCTCAAAACACAATGTGAGCATGACACGAAAACAGCAATACCTTAATATCAAACGCAGAGATACATACACCTACTAAACACTTCATTTTACCTTATGAAGTGTTTATACATGTCGCTTTCATCCAAAAGTGACACACAACATTATTATATCATTTACCATATTTTTTTGCACAAAGGGGAAACTGCTCTTTGTGAAAACTACATTAATACACAAAACATATAAAACAAGACAATCATGAAATTACCATTTGCAGAATCGTACCGCATTAAAATGGTTGAAACCATCAAGAGAAGCACTCGCGAAGAGCGGGTTAATTGGATAAAAGAAGCAAACTACAATCTATTTGGATTGAAGAGCAATCATGTGTTTATAGATCTACTCACAGACTCGGGTACAGGGGCTATGAGCGACAAGCAGTGGTCGGCAATGATGGAAGGCGATGAGAGCTATGCTGGTGCACGCTCTTATTACAATTTGAAAGATACCATAAAAGAGATATTAGGATATGATTATTTTATCCCCACTCATCAAGGAAGAGCTGCTGAGAATGTGCTCTATTCTACAATTATTAAAGAAGGTGATATATTGCCTGGCAACTCACACTTTGACACTACCAAAGGGCATATTGAGTTTCGTAAAGCAATAGCAGCCGATTGTACCATAGATGAGGCATCTGATACGCAACTAGAAATTCCTTTTAAAGGAAATATAGATGTTGCAAAACTTGAAAAAGTGCTTGCTAAATATCCTAAAGAAAAGATTCCTGCTGTAGTGCTCACCGTTACTAATAACACTGCTGGCGGACAACCTGTTTCTATGCAAAACATAAAGGAGGTGTCGGCATTGTGTGTTAAGTATGGAGTGCCATTACAAATGGACTCTGCAAGATTTGCAGAGAATGCCTACTTTATTAAAACACGCGAAGAGGGATATGCCAACAAAACAATGAAAGAGATTGTAAAAGAGATGTTCTCTTATGCCGATATTATGACAATGTCAGCTAAAAAAGATGCTATTGTGAATATGGGTGGTTTTGTAGCATTTAAATCAGAGCAACTATGGAAGGATTGTCAGAAGATATGCATTATGAACGAGGGGTTCATCACCTATGGCGGTATGTCTGGTAGAGATATGAATGCATTGGCTCAAGGTCTTCACGAAGGCACTGATTTTGAGTATTTAGAAACACGCATTAAACAAATTGAATATCTAGGGCAAAAGCTAGATGAATACTCAATTCCCTATCAACGCCCTGCCGGCGGTCATGCAATCTTTGTAGATGCAAAAAAAATACTTACAAGTGTTCCTAAAGAAGAGTTCACTGCTCAAACATTGGGTGTTGAACTATATCTTGAAGCGGGTGTACGGGGTGTAGAGGTAGGCGCACTATTGGCGGACCGCAACCCAGCAACCAACGAAAACAGATATCCGGAATTAGAACTGCTTCGCTTGGCAATTCCGCGACGCACATATACCAACAATCATATGGATGTGGTAGCTGCAGCTTTAAAAAACGTGTATGACAGACGCAAGGAGATAACTCGAGGTTATATTGTAACTTATGAAGCCCCCATTATGCGCCATTTCACTATCGGATTGGAACCAGCAGAATAAATGTAAAATAATTTGTTATAAACGACTCTGATTGACGCAAAACTCCAAGTCTGACCATATCCTTGGGAATTATAGGCACAAGTTTGGACACTTGCGTCAGAAGGAGTTTCAGGAATTAATCTCTTTTTACTTGTGTAATTGTAATATCGCCCCATGTTTTTTTATGACCTATTCTTATAATAAGGTTTCTCTCTGCACCATCGTTATTTTCATCAATAAATATATATGTGTTATAGGTGAGGAAGGATAGGGCTTTTTAATGGTAAACCATTCACCAACGACTTCAGCAGGTAGAAAAGATTCATCTGGAGTATACATTTGGTTGTTAGAGGGAATTTGAATGGAATCCTTAATGTACAACACCGAATAGCCGTCATAATGAATAATGGTATCGTTTGTTAATTTATTAACCTGAGTTCGATTATTAAAATAAAGACAATTGATTGGTCTTTACTGTTT
>CAZIUT010000131.1:0-5877 GCA_964542545.1 uncultured Dysgonomonadaceae bacterium
TTTGTTGCAGTTTTCTTAAAAGGCTCTACATAATCTATTATGTCTCGTAATTTAGACGATTTGTTAACTTTTGAGTTGATATACTCCTGCAAATCAGCTTTCAATTCTGTAATCTTATCCTCTATCTTCATTGAAGCATCAGAAGTCATCTCCTTTAAACGTTCTTCCAACTCATCCATATTAAAATGAACTAAAGCTACTAAGCTTCCATTGTCTTCAATGACCAAAGACTCCTCAACAAACTCAAAATTATTAATCAACGATTCTATCTCTTCAGGATAAATATTCTCGCCATTAGCTCCAACAATCAAACTCTTTAAACGTCCTTTATGAGTCAAGATACCATTTTTATCTAAAATGCCTAAATCGCCCGTCTTGAACCAACCATCATCAGTCAAAACCTCCTTCGTCATTTCCTCATTTTTATAATAACCCAACATCACATTATCACCACGGAACAATATTTCTCCCTCTCCAGTTTTAGGATCAGGATTGTCTATAACAATCTCAGAATCCACAACTTTAGGACCTATAGCTTGATGTTTTCCTTTACCCGGAGCACACCCTGCTATCAAGGGTGAAGTTTCAGTTAGCCCATATCCTATAGCAAACGGAAATTTAGCGTCAATAAGAAAACGTTCTACTTGAGCATCTAATTTAGCACCTCCAATACCAAAAAACTTAAGTTGACCTCCAAAAGTTTCATACAACTTCTTACCTGCTATTCGGTTCAACATTTTTTGTGTTGGTCTAAATTTATATAAGGTACGTGTGATACCTTTGCTATTTATCTTCTTGAGAATACTCGCTTTGTATACTCTCTCTATAATCAAAGGTACGGTAAGCATCATAGTTGGTTTCACTTTTTCAAGAGCAGGCAATAAAACCGATCCTGAGGGAGGTCTACGCAAATAACTAATGCTAGCTCCATTTACTATAGCCAATAAGAAACCGATAGTATTCTCATATGTATGAGACAATGGTAAAACAGAAAGAAATCTATCGGTTGGTAAAATTTCCTGTACACAATTAGACTGATAAATATTAGTAATCAAATTTCTTTGCGAAAGCATAACTCCTTTGGGTGTACCTGTTGTACCTGAAGTGTAGAGTAAAACCGACATCACATCTTCACTAGGCGAATAAGTACGTTGGGGTTGTTTTTCTTCGTCATATAGGGCAGATGCCTTTGGACCTTTAAGCAAATCAAAATCATCGAGCCTTATAACCAACTCAATACTAACGTCTTCCACTTTAGCCAATTTAAAGTCTAACGACTTAGAAATAAATATAGCTTTAGCACCTGAGTGTTCTATCACATTACCCAATTCATAAGCGTTAAAATCGGGCAATACAGGCACAACCACAACGCCCATACATTGTGTTGCAAAATAAACAATGCCCCAATTGGGCATATTCTGACTATAAAGAACCACACGGTCGCCTGGCTCAATACCCAAAGCTTCCATATAAGCCATAACAGCATCAATGCGCTTACCCATCTGGGCATAGTTTATAAATTCTTCACCAACAAACCCAAGAGCATCGTTGTTTCCGAATTTAGAAACAACTTCAGGGATAATATTTTTGAAAAGATATGACTGGGGTGTAAACATATATAATAATTAACCTATAATGATAATACTTAAAAACAACAACTCCTATAAATCTAACGTTTCAACCTCTACTCTTGTTTACAACAAAGAGTTTTTTATTTAGCATGCAAGATTATAAACTTCTAAATTCTAAATTGCAAATCTAATGAAAAGAAATGAGAATAGAGGTATGAAGGCTAAGGCGAACAAGAAAACGATAATTGATGGTGCAGGAAATAGATAATTGCTGGCGCAGGTCTCTAGACCTGTGTCCTTTTGCTGGTCCATCAGAGGCACGGGTCGGAGAACCTCGCCAGCATCAGCTACGTCTTTTCTAGTAATTCTTTACTTTCACTTTCGCCCTCATCTCCTCCTCCGACAAGGGTTTGTGTAGCTTGTAGGGCTTTGATGTGTCTACTTCTACAGGCTCTCTATCGGAATGAATGATGCAGTAAGAAGCGTGTCCTGAAGTATCATTATCACATCCTGGTGCTATGCATGTTGAGTTGCCCAAAAGAGAATCAATGAGAGTAGCACATGACGAGAGCGATAAAAGGATGATCGAGAAAAGTGCTATCAAAGCAGTTTTTCTCAAAGAGGTTAAATCAATGAATGCAATTTTTCTCATATTGAAAAATATTAAATTAATAAGCCAGCCTAATCCATTGCCGCAAATTTAATACAAACAGGCATATCTATCTTTATATCTTGATTGGTATTTGTGAGTAACCCTGTTTTTTCATTTATACTATATACCTCTATCACATTATCGTCGCGCCCGGCAAGAAGCAAAAACTTTCCATTGGGTGTAATAGCAAAATTACGTGGATGCTTCGCTGTTAGTTGATAACCAACTTTGGTGAGCGTTCCATCTTCTTTATCGATAGAGAACACTGCTATTCCATCTTCTTGCAATCTATTTGAAGCATACAAGAACTTACCGTTGGGCGATACATGAATATCTGCACTTCCTCTTGCTCCCACACTATCAGCAAGTATTATCTGCTTTTGCTCAAGGTCTCCCCCGTTGTAGTCATACACAATTACCTCGCCAGACAATTCGCCTAAAAGATAAAAGTACAATCCATTTGGGTGAAAATCGAAATGACGCGGTCCAGTGCCAGCAGGAGTTGCAAAAACAGCAGAATCGTTTTTCAACAAAGCAGGCTGTCCCTCAAAAACCGAACTAACCGACTTGTATCTATATATCTTATCTGTTCCTAAATCGGCGGCAAACAAATACATCCCATCGGGCGAATAGCGCACACAGTGTAGGTGTGACTGTTGCTGACGAGTAGAATCTGGTCCACTGCCTTCAAACTCATACAAATTGGACAAGGGGCTCAATGTTCCATCGCTCTTTACATTAAACTGCGACATGCTACCACCAGCATAGTTAGCCGTAATTAAATTATTGCCCTCATTATCTAGCGTAATATAAGCAGGCGAGCTACCATAGGTTAGTTGCGAATCAATCAACTTGAGTTGTCCGTGCTCCTTATCAAATGAAAAAGCATGCGCATAACTATCTTTTTCACCATTCTGCCCAACAGCATATACAAACTGCTCATCTTGGCTAATATCTAAATAAGAAGGGTTGGTTACCTCCACCATACTCACAGACTCTGACGCTCCAGTATTGGTATCAAATTTGTAAACATATATACCCCTGCTTCCTTCGTTAGAGGTGTAGGTGCCCGCAAGCATATACATTTGGCGCATATTAGCAATAGAGTCGTTAAAATTATCGCTGCTTTCTTCTTTGTTTTTATTCATTGTGCAAGATGTAACTACAAGTGTTATTAATAGTAGGTATGATAGTTTCTTAATCATATTCTGTTTTTTTATTATTACTGATTTATAGTGCTAAAGTAATTATTTAATTCTATTCTGACAACTTTAACCAGCCCAGCCAATACTTTTATTTAAAGCACGCCCCAATGAAATAAAATAGATTTCACTGGGCAGGTTCATTTTTAATTGGCACAATAGTATAAACACAAGTAAGAGACATGCAATAGCTGGGTCATAAATGCACCATTAGCATAACAGAGTTATACATTTCAATACCCAATTCAGCGTTTTGCCTTTTACAAAAGAAACATTTAGTTGTGTATGTGATAGAGACTATGTATTTTTGCACTGTTTTATAACTTTAATTTATAACGAACATTACTTATGCTTAAAAAAATATTATCTATCTCAGGAAAACCAGGGCTGTATAAACTTGTTTCAACAACCAAAACAATTACTCTAGTAGAATCATTAATCGACAAAAAACGTATACCCACCTACTCTCAAGACAAAATTGTATCTTTAGGTGAAATTGCCATCTACACTACCGAAGATGAAATACCGTTGAGAGATGTATTTGCAAAAATAAAAGAAAAAGAAAATGGTGGAAAAATAGCTGATGAGCACAAGAGCAGCAACAATAAATTGTTTTCGTATTTCGAAACCGTGCTTCCTACCTACGACAAAGAAAAGGTGTACGCATCGGATATTAAAAAGATAGTAAACTGGTACAATCTTTTAATTGAAAACAACATCGATTTTGAAGTTGAAGAGCCAATAGAAGGTTCTGAGGCCGACAATAAAGACGAAAGCACAGAAGCTGAAGAGGATTCAAAAGAATAAAACACTCACCTTGAAGTATAGCTCACCTGCTATACTTCAAAATGGGTGAATACAAAAAATATTCATTCACACAATATACACCCAGATTCTATGCTGAATTGGCGAAATATTATTACAAGAGGAGTTACAGGAGTTATATACATATTAATTCTACTTTACGGAATACTATATAATAAATACTCCTTCATCATTGTTTTTGGTCTTATTTTAGTGCTTGCACTCAACGAGTTTTTCCGACTGATAGAACAAAAAACGCCTCATCTTATAAGTAAGCTATTCAACATCGTTTCGGGTATAATAATCTTTTTAAGCGCCTATCTGTTTTTAGAAGACAAAAGCATCATAGCACTCCCCTTGAGTGCATTGCTCTATCTGCTATCCCTCTTAGTTTCAGCAATCTTCATCAATCGAAAAGATATATTCAACACTATTATCTACTCGGCGTTTGGACAGTTGTACATCACCCTACCCTTTTGCTTATTACTGCTCATATCTTACGAATATAAAATGGCCAACACCATCTATCACTATGCGTTTGTATTGGCTATTTTTGTTTTCATTTGGGTAAACGATACATTTGCTTATACAACAGGTATCACTCTGGGCAAGCACAAGTTACTAGAGCGTATATCCCCCAAAAAAACTATTGAAGGGTTTCTGGGTGGCATCATCTTCACCATGTTGGCAGGAGTAGCATTTTCCTTTCTTTTCACAGAGTATAATATCTATTTTTGGGTTGGTTTTGCTTTAATAGCATCACTATTTGCAACCCTTGGAGATTTGTTTGAGTCGCTCATCAAACGCACCTACAATGTAAAAGACTCTGGACAACTCATTCCAGGTCATGGTGGCATACTCGACAGAATCGATAGCCTTCTGTTTGTTATACCAGCAATCTATGTTTACCTGATCATAACAAACTCGTTTATCTAAATTTCATCAATCACTATATATCATCCTCTAAAAGATGATAACTTCCCTATATTAAATTGCACATAAAATTCATCTGTCAATAATGTGTAACCGTGCGTGCACGATGGCTTCTTGCTTCAAGCCAAGCAAATGTTTTGTTGTAATAAAAAAGAGTCGTCATTTAACTAAAATCTCTTAGGAGTGGTATCTTAGAGGCGTCATGCAAAAGAAATCATTTTATCTTCTGAGAGAGAGATTTACTTTTATGGTATATGTATAAAAAAAGATTGGTTGTCTCACGACAACCAATCTCCATTGTTAACCTTAAATCTAATACCATGAAAAACACAATGCAAATATATAGGTTGAAGTTGAACTGTGCAAGTGTATGACCGATAAAAACACCTTGTTTAACTTTATTTATATATTTTGGAGCTGTTTTTTATATTTTGCAGGCAGAAAGTCAAATAAAAAAACAAAGACTATCTGTTTGTCATAATGAAATATCAAAGCTGAGCCATCCCAACGATATGTGCATCTATCTGTGTGTATAATCTCTCCTAATCAATACTTACTGCTTTATTACTAGCATCTTATCTATGTATGAATTACTCATAAAACTTAGAGGCAAGCCAATTAATCCAGTTCCAGTTAAACTTATACCACCTGCGAGTAGCGTGTTGTTTTCCTCCAAATTGCAGTATAAATCGTGGCTTCCCAGCCTTCTCATGTA
>CAZIUT010000132.1:0-5832 GCA_964542545.1 uncultured Dysgonomonadaceae bacterium
TTTAAAAGATTATAGCCACACCTGCGCCGGCACCAAATCGGTTGTCATAACTGGCATTAATACGCCAGTCTTTGTTTATAAAATATTCCAGCCCTACCTGCCAAGTGGTTTCTCCTTTCAGGTTACTCCCGTCGGGTAAATCATCGACCCAACCAAAATCCATTTGGTATTCAAATTCACCATAAAGTAGCACACGGCGAAAAATCATTGTGGCAGTAGAAAGACCTATTTGAGGTCTGAGTTTACTATCGATACGCAAATCGGAATCTATTAAGAGCGGCAAAAAATATTTGATGCCAACCACCGCTGTGGTCTCCAAATCATCCAGACTGCCTTCATTCTCATTCTCCAGATGTGCTCCCCCAAAGACTCTGAAATAACTGTTTAGATATCGCTCATATGTTAGTTCGGCCTCCAAATTTTTATTCCAACCATATTCACCACGCAGGCGCACCTGATTTCTGATATTTGTGGTGGTAGCAAAAAATTCTGTCATGTGGCTGGCAACAGTAAGCTCTGCCCAGGTAAATAAATGCTTGTCAGTTTTAGTTAGATTGCCTAAAGCATAGCGTCTCATGCGTTCGTCTCTGGGAGTATCATAACTTATAACACGTGCCATTCCACTATCCATGTGATAAAGTACATGGCAATGGAAAAACCAATCTCCCGATTCATTTGCATCAAATTCGATTACTACTTTTTGCATTGGAGCTACATTAACTGTATGTTTCAAGGGGGAGTACTCACCGTTTTTATTTAAGACCCTGAAAAAATGCCCATGTAAGTGCATCGGATGATGCATCATAGTAAGGTTGTTTAAAGTAATGCGAACAACTTCATCTTGCTTAATCTTAATCTTACTCGCTTCTGATAAAGGAACTCCGTTGATACTCCACACGTAACGATTCATATTTCCGGTAAGATTAAAGAGCATTTCACGCACGGGTTTATCCTCTTCGAAGTTTGTTTTTTCGGGCGACTTCAGGTAATTGTAGTTAAAGTTTGGATTACTGCCTGTTTTCATGGGGTCGCCAATCACTTTGTCTGCAGGAAGAACATATCCCATATTATCTCCATCCATTTCATTCTCGTTGTGTTCCTCCTCTCCATTATTCATTTCCATCTCTCTCTTTTGCTGTATCTCTTTCTTATCGGCTGCTGTGGAATGATCTATCTTCTCATTGGCCATTTGGGTCGAATCTTTGTGGGTATCCATCTGCATCTCATCCGATTTGTTCATAGATTTTTCCATATCCATATCCATTACACCCATGGACATACTGTACTTTTCCATTACCCGGATGGAATCGCTTTTTCGCGGTCGGAACTTAGCTGCCGGAGCTCCCATTTTCATGTCCATCGCCATCATCTCTTTCATTAATTTGATAAGATCGGGTTTAGGCACAGAAGATGCTGCAAGGGTAGGACCTTTACCAATATAAGCGGATGCTTCACCAGAGCCATCTTGAGAGGTGGCACGTATTTGCAACTTTCCGTTTGACGGAATAGTCACAATATAGTCATAGGTTTCGGCTACACTAATTAATGTTTTGTTCTTGTTTATAGGTATCACATTTTTGCCATCGGCCGAAATCAACAAAGGGTCTTTTCCACCAAAGGTGAGCCAGAAATAAGAAGCCGATGCAGCGTTTACAAAGCGCAACCGTACTTTCTCTCCGGGTTCAAAATCGGGATATTCCTGTTTGTTTTCACCGTTTATTAAAAACAGATCGTGGTAGTTATCAGATATTGCCATATCGGGCATGCGCTGCCACATCATTTTTAGTTTAGCACCTACTGCCTTTTGCTTAATCACCTTATCCCAACTTTGCACTTGATTTTTCTTGATTAAATACCACTCGTTCCCACGTTTCAAATTTCGCAACTGATTATCAGGATTTTCATCAACCCAATCTGATAAGACTAAAACGAGGTCTTTGTCGTATTCAAAATCTTTTTCTTTGGGATTTATTTGAATAGATCCATATACGCCTCGTTGCTCCTGCAAACCTGTATGCGAATGGTACCAATATGTTCCGGATTGTTTAATAGCAAATTTGTAGGTAAAGGTCTCCCCGGATCGTATAGGGGGTGTAGTCAAATAGGGTACCCCGTCAAAATAATTGGGTAGAATCATGCCGTGCCAATGTATCGATGTTTCTTCGTTCATATTATTGGTTACATGGATTATGGCATATTCTCCTTCTTCAAAGATCAGATTGGGTCCCGGGATACCACCATTTATCGTCATAGCCTTTACCTGTTTTCCGGTAAAATTCACCTCTTTATAATCGATAGTGAGATGATATTCACGCTCCGGCCAGTTGTCAATATTCTCTTCTTGAAGATTTGCAATTTGAGCAATTGTTGCAAATGAATAGAACCAACTGAATAAAATAATAAGAGGGAATTTTGTAATATGTGATATTGTAAAAGCTTGTTTCATATAAAAGAGTCGTTGATTTTACATTTAGAGATGAGTTTTATATGGGGGTGATTAATTAAACACTTTTTGCACTTCACCACATGTCATCATTTTACTTCCAAAATAGGGATTCTGGATATCTTTAGACTCACTCAACCATTGAGCACCTTTATTATTGTTATACATTGGGCAATAAGCTTGGTAAAGCTTTTTCCCTGTACCTGTAATAGCAATAAGGTCTATCATGTCTTTGCTCAATATGTCAAAATGCTCCCTTTGGTGATCTATTGGATTATCGGAAATGTGTTGTGCATGTTCTGTTGCATCTTCTATTATTTCTTTTAATTCTTGTTGGTTATTCTCACCATATCTATCGGTTTCAAAATCGTTGAACTGTGTAACCAGATCTTTTCCCGCTTCTGCTGCAATTTTACTATCTTCGTTTACCAATGCATCTTTCATATAAAGATAAGTAGTTAGAACTGCATCTGACTGCTCTAATGAACCATCAACATTGTCTAAACCTGACAATCTGGTCTCATCCTTACTGTTTTGATCGGAAGGATTGTTTCTTTTTTCACTGTTCGTACAAGAAGTGAACATGAATGCTAAAGTTAAGGATAGTATGCCAACAGTTGTTTGTAAAGTTTTCATTTTGTTTGTTTTTAGGATTAATTTTGTACGATTTATCTCACTGATTTAGCATCGTATTGCCGTAATGAGAATTTTTTCTTATTAATTTCATTTGTTGATTTATTAATCACTACATTATAACATGCCTCAGAAAAAATAGTTTATGAACTATCATAAAATCAAATAAATAGAGTTGAGTTTTAAGTTTTGTAAAATAGACTTTTATTTTTAAGATACTTATTTTAAAGCTAGTTCTTCTCTCTGTATAATAGTATATACTTTACACTAAGCTTGAATTATATTGGTTCTATTTTTTTAAGTAATACTTATGCAGACTTATTTAAAAGCTAATTAATTCAGTGATATTATGAAGTGAAAACACCTCAAAAAGCTATCGTCAACGATGGCAATAAATCTAATTAGTCCTTTAAAAGATATGCAATTGCAAATTATTTATGCCAATTACCGACATCAATCGACAACACACGACACCCTACCAAATTTCAGTTTTAAATTAATCATCTCTCTCTATATTTGTGATATACTCACCATTTAAATATAGAATTATGGAACCAAATCAAAACAACATCGAAAGTGTGCTTGTTTTAGAAGACAAGAACAAAACGAAATTGGGCATAGTATCGTCCATCGACAGGCAGGGTAATGTGCAGACTGTTGCACCTAAAGAGAGTAACCAAGATCAATTCTTGAAAATTACCGACAACGGAATGTTTAAAAACTTTATGAGCAACTTTCTGCGTCAATACAATGATCCTTCTCATTTTGGTTTGTACAAACTTGTAAATAACCAAGTAGAAGCATCTGTAGAAATTCTGAAAAGCATGCTAAAGCGACCTGATGTTCCGGAAAACGAAGAAACCATTGAAGGTTATTCGGTTAAATTTGATGAATTCTCTGTTTCTAAGGGATTTACTCCAATCGATGAAAGTCGAGTTAATTGGGAAAAGTTTGAAGCTATAGGAGTAACCAGGGAGAATTTATCTGCATCAGGCGATTTACAAGAGATGTTGGAGTGGCGAAAATCACCTAATTTAATTCCTCTTACCATTGAATTAGGTGATGCAACCGTACGAACCGAAGCGCGGTTGGGCCTCAGAGAAAATGAAAATGGCGAAATCAATCTTGCTATTTATGCCATTCGTCACGAACCGGAATTAGACCGGCTTTATATGGGTGTGCGTTTTACGGACGAAGACAAGGAAAGCCTTAGAAACACCGGTAATTTAGGCAGACAAGTGGAGCTTTCCCCAACACCTGATAATAAGTTCAATGCATTTGTATCCATTGACAAACTGACAAACGAATTAATTGCCGTCCGTGCAGATCGCATACGCATTCCCGATAAATTGTTGGGAGTGGAACTTTCCGAAAAACAACAAAGTGATCTTGCTGAAGGAAAAGCAGTGCGATTAGAAGGAATGACATCCAAAAACGGCAAAGAGTTTTCAGCTACTCTACAGGTAAACGCAGATAAAAAAGGTTTAGATTTTATGTTTGATAATACACCCAAATTCTCCGAACGACAAGTGCAAACTGTAAATCAAAACGAGCATCCAAGCGGTGAAAAGAACATCCCCAAAACGTTGTGTGGATTAGAACTTTCTGAAAAACAACAACATGCATTAATTGACGGACGTACCTTGTATCTGAAAAATATGACAGACAAAAAAGGACAACCTTTTAATGCCTATGTAAAATACAGTGAAGAAGAACAACGTCCGCGATTTTACAAATGGAATCCAGATAAAGAAAAGACAGTTGCTGTAGCGGAAGAGAGTAAAACCCAAGTAGCCGTAAATAACGAAGGTAAAAACAATGAATCAACCAAAAACATAAAAGAACCTCTTAAGAAAAACCAAGTGAAGCCTACTGAGAAGCAGAATTCGATTCAGAAAAATAAGGAAGAAAGACAAAAACAATCGAAGCCCAAGAAAAGAGGGGTGAAAATGTAAGCTTTTGACTAAATGACCAATAAACTTCATTTTTCATAAACGAGTAGACACAAGCTGTTTACTCGTTTTTTTGAACAATAAAATGATTTGGGAAGTTTTTCTTTTATAAAACACAATGGAAAGTCAGGCACATTCTCACTACATTGGCTTCGATGCTTTCAGGAGCCGACTGCTTCGCTGGTCAGCAATCCTTCATCACTTCGCCTCTTTCGTTTCGAATAAGCCTTTTGTTTCACTGTAAAGAGCGAAAGTCTTATTTTGATTGTCCTTATCTTCCTGTGGAAACAATCCGCACAAATTAAGACATACGTCTGTTCTTTACGGTATTTGTATATTTTCAATTTTACATAGTTTATACTTACTCATTAGTGTAAATCACCTTACGAAAAAGGCGGTAATTTCTGATAGTGTGATCGAGATACTCCGAATTCTTTCTTTAATACTCGTAAGAAATAGCAGGCATCATAAAATCAGTATTTGGATACATTTCAACAAGAAGAACAAGAACAATTTGGAAAACAGGAGGATGTGGAAAAACTTATCCGCTCTTAAAAACGAAAGATTGAATTTACAGCAACATCAATGCCTGGGTATAACTACCTGCAAAAGAAAATATCTTATCTTTATTCTGGATTAGAAAACTGTCCTGTAGGGATTTAATTCCACAAAGTGAAAAATAAAAACAAACCCATGTTGCAGTACATTTTCAAGTCTTGCAATTTATCTTGCACTTGTTTCAGGGAGTAAACTCCCAAGCCAAAGGCTTGTAAATGAGCTGTAATTTTATTTGCGAAACGGTAC
>CAZIUT010000133.1:0-5800 GCA_964542545.1 uncultured Dysgonomonadaceae bacterium
CGATTTAAAAGAACTTTTTGAAGAGTACGGAGCTGTATCATCAGCTAAAATTATTACAGACAGAGATTCAGGCCGATCAAAAGGTTTTGGTTTCGTTGAAATGGATGACGAAGCAGAAGGACAACGTGCTATTGAGGAACTTAACGATGCAGAGTACGATGGTCGTACATTAGCAGTTTCAGTTGCTCGTCCACGCACAGAGCGCCCACAAGGTGGCGGTGGTGGTTACAATAGAGGCGGCGGTGGAAACCGTAGATACTAACTATTAGTTAGAAAAAGAAATTAGAAGAGCTGCACCATTATGGTGCAGCTCTTTTTTGTGCCATACTTGAATAATTGTTATTGCTAAATGGTTATTTGATAATCTTTTGGGTCTTCTAGAAGTGAATATCTGCCTAACAATGACATATCCTTTAGAAAGGGTTTGTATTTATGTTGATGTTTCTGTGGTTTGCTAGAAAAATGATATGTTGGGTGTGGGCTCAGCATAACAGAGGCGCCTAAAGGACTATTCACCTCTCTCAAATTTCTCAACTTAAACACTTCACTCTCAAATTTTTTATATCTGCTTAAATACCTCATTCAAACTACTAGCTCCGTAATTGTCGCCAAGGGTGTAGATAATATCATGATCATCCAAAACAAAATCGGCACTTGGATTTGAGTGTACTTTATCGGCCCGTTTGATAGCCAATATACTGATTCCAGTTTTGTTGCGTAAATCAAGCTCTTTTATGCTTTTTTGGTATGCCACAGAATTCTTGTGAATAATAAGGGTGTTTATTTCAAAATCTGGAATATTTAATTTTTCTTTTTGTCCTTTTAGTTCGCTGCTTCTGAATGCTTTGTATCCATTAGCGCGAATTTTGGCCAATAGTCTATCTATCTCTTCATTGGGCACTAGATAGTGGTTTAGAGCTCTTGAGAACATCTCTAAGTATGCTTCAAATTCGATTGGGATAACATCATCGGCTCCCATTTCGTACAGATACTCCAAATCATCGATATAGCGGGTTCGTACAACAATGTGGAGCTTTGGGTTCAACTCTTTGGCCGCTTTTATAATGCTTCCTTTATGATTTGTGCCCTCAACATACAATAGCATACTACTTGCATTTTTAGCTGAAGCTTCTTCTAAAACAGATTTGTAATGAGCATCTCCATACACTGTATTGATGCCTTGTATTTGCAAATCGCGCACTAAATCTGCATCGGTATCTATAACTACATAAGTGATATTGGCCAACTCCATCGATCTCATCAAGCTTGAGTATTGTGATGTTCCCACTAAAATGGTGTGACCGCTGAGAGCCGGTATAGAAGTTTTAGGAAGTTTCTTTAACCCATGTCTTACAGCTCTGGGCATGGGCAGTTTTGCGAAAAAAGTTGTAATTGGTTTTGAGAATAAGATGAATATAGGTGTTATGCTCATGCTAAGGATGGCTACAGCAAGAAATATTTGATAGAAGTAAATATCTATTAGGTTGTTTGATAATCCTATTTTAGCCAATATAAAAGAAAATTCTCCAATTTGAGCAAGAATTAAGCCCGATCGGAAAGCAATGTGAAAAGGATATCCTAATACGGTGCTAGCAAAACCAATAATGACGGCTTTGACGGTAATGAGGATGATGGTGATAGCAATGATGGTAACCCAATGGCTGGCAAAGAAACTGAGGTCAAGCAGGAGCCCGATTGACACAAAGAAAAAACTCGCAAATACATCTCGAAAGGGTACAATATTCCCAATGGCCTGGTAGCTGTACGACGATTCGGAGATAGCCAGTCCTGCCAAGAATGCACCCAGAGCCAAAGATAGCCCTAGCCAAGCCGAAAAACTTGCAATAGCCAACCCAAAAACAATAATGGCAATAAGAAAGAGTTCTTGGCTATTGCTAACAGCAATTTTGTGCAATACGTATTGAATAACCCACCGAGCCAACACAAAGGTGACGCTCAAAAGAGCTACTGTTTTGCCTAACATTAATAAGAGTTCGCCACCAATATTGGTGCTATCGCCCGCTAGGAACGGTACAAAAAGCATCATAGGGACGATGATTAAATCTTGAAAAATCAATACTCCCAAGCTTATTTTGCCATGATGGCTCTCTACTTGGTCGTTTTCTTGTAGTACTTTAAGTACAATAGCTGTACTGCTTAGGGCTACTAAAAAACCTATAAATACTGCTTGATTGTAAGGAATGTGTGTGAAAAAATGAAGAATGCCAACAACTACCAGTATGGTTATGCCCACCTGCATTAAGCCCCCTATAAGCACAATGTTTTTTATTTTAATGAGTTTCTTTATCGAAAAGTCCATACCTATGATAAAGAGGAGCAAGATAACACCAATTTCGGCCAATATATCGATGATTGCAATATCGCTAATTAGTCCCAAGGCAAAAGGTCCAGCAATAATTCCAGTGAGCAAGAACCCAACTACCGATGGCAGTTTCAGCTTGTTGAATATGAAAATTACTAAGCTGGCTAGTCCAAATATGATTACTACTACTTTTAGGAATTCTATTTCGTGCATCTATATTATTGTAAAGAGGGTTGTTGCCGAAAGTGATTAATCACTTGTAATGAAATTGAATCATTTTAAGCTTTAGGTAAAAGTACAATTTTTTGTTGGGTTTTTAATTAATGCGTGGGTGTTTTTTGGTTCAAGGTAATGTTTTTCGTAGGTCACCCTTTGGATATGCAGTCATTTAGTCTGTTCTGTAAATATTCTATTGCTAATTATAAGTCTTTTTCTGTCCTTTGTCTCTAAAGAAAAAGCCTAATAATTAACACTCTACCAAGCTGTCCATTAGAAGATTTAGTGACAGATATAAGGCAGGTTCACTTTTCAGAGCAGACTCTTCATTTAGTTATTTAAATGAGTATTTAGAATAGGAGTAGAGGAGTGTGTTTATAACTGAAGTATTGTTACTCAGACCTTCAACTACCTATTTTTCTTCAAATCTGTTTCCACTACTTCGCCCAGTGTATATACTATTTGCCAAATGCATAGCTCGCCGTTTTCATCAATTCTCATTCTTTCACCATCGTTAGAAAATCTTGCCTCTTTGCCAAACTTGGTTTTCATGGGTTCAAAGTGAGTTTCTACTATTGCCACAGTCATCTTGTCGCGGTCTTTTTTGTAGCCAACTGCAAGGTCTAAAAAATGAAATTTAATCGGGATGTATGGGTAATCGCCATTGTTATAAACCATTGGGTTGTTTGGGCGTTTTTGAAAATCCTCTTTCGATATCTTCTCAGGATCATATTCGATGCGGACTTCGTTGTTAACTTGCGTTGTTTTCAAAAACTTCCCAAAAGTTGCGTCTTTTATTTCTCTGTACTCCAGTTTTTTTGTGCCGTTTAAAATAGCATCAAAGTAGGTCTGATTGATGACTAAATACAGTGAGTTTTCTTTTGTTGGTATCATACTTAAATATTGTTTTAATGTATTGATGCTGTCTTAGTTGTATAATTATAACCTGTCGGAAGCAATCTTTAAATAAGCAACTGTTGGCAAATATAGTAATTTAATGTTTGACTAGATTAAAAGGGTTTGAAATAGTTGTTTTTTTCAGTAAAAAGAAAATAAATTCAGCCATTTGTAGTTAGTTTTGTTAAACCTTGTTATATAAAAAAAGGACAAAAACTTTAAAGTTCTGTCCTTTCCTTAGCGATACCTATTAGGTTATCTGCAGTATCTATAGATGCACTATTTGCTGAGTTTAAATCTTTTTATTTAGCACATAAAAATCAGTCAATTCGCCTGTGTTTACTTTACCATCCGCATCCAATAGTGTTATTTGGTTTTCGCCAACTTTATATTGTGATGTGTCGTCTTCGGCCACAAGTGTCACAACTTGCCCACTATCGTCCCAAGTGAATGCACCTTGGTTTGTGTATGTATGTGCTTTATCCCCTTCGCCAAGATAGTTAAACGTTGCAGTAAAGGTGTTGTCGTCTCTTAGCTCTACTATTGTTTCAATTCCTTCGCAATCTGCACAAGGCATTGTTCCTTCGTAAACCCCTGCCCAATCTAAGGAGATTTCAGATGTATGCATGTCAACCATTGTTTGATCGTCGGTTGTTGCATCTTGATTTTTGTTACTCTGATTTGTACAGTTCATTAGTGTGAATGCTAATAATGCTATTAACACTCCATATTGACTCATTTTATTCATAATTTCTTTATAGTTTTTATTTTGTTTATGGGTTGACTATTTTTTCTCAGTCTAGACTTATAAACAGTTGATAGTTAATTTAGTTCAACTGGGTGTGAGATATATTTTAATGTGGGGGGGGTGGACTCTTCTAGTCTTTTAAATTGATTTTCTTTCTTCACAAGAGCAAATTGTTTATATTGACGAGTATAGTTTTTTTTGAAATAAAAACTGAGAGAAGTGTTTTCTAAACAAATTTATATGTTGTGTGTTTTCAGTATAAAATACGTGCATGATTCAAGCAAAACAGAATAAAGGTAAACTATTATTTTTAATTACTTTAGCTTATCATAAATCAGGTTTATGTTATATTGTAGGAGCTTTGTGTAAGTGTCAACTTCTTCGCTTGGTTTGCCAATTTCATCGGAGTAGATAGGTCTTTTAGAAATTGGAGTGTTTGTCTCTTTAGACACCATTTCCATGGGACGTTTGTCAACATTCGACTAAATGAATAGCACGGCTACTTTATGCTCCTTTATGAAATGAATCAATGCTTTAATCTGTTCAGACGAGCCTGTTTCTTCTGTGTGAATAGGCCATATGTATGCTTCTTTTAATCCATATTGTTTGGTCATATATTGAAAGGCATGCTCACTTGTGACTAAGATACGTCTTTCTTCAGGAATATTGTTAATTTTGTCTTTGTACTCTTGCTCAATGCTGCGGAGCCTTTCTAAATAAAGAACTGTTCTTTGCTCATAGTTTTCTTTTCGATCAGGGTCTATTTTTATAAAAATATCGCGCATATTCTCTGCCATAACAATACCAACAGTTGGGTTAACGAAGGCATGAGGATTCACTTCATCGTTTATGCCATCGCTTTCGTTCAAATACATTGGTTTAACTCCTTTTGTTAGGCTATATACATTCTCTTCATTTTGCCCCACAAAGTTAATCATTCTGAAGAACCAGCTACTCTTGCCTCCTTTAAGATTCAAACCATTGTAGAATATAACATCAGCATCCCTTGTTTTTTTCATATCAGTGGGTAGCGGTTCGTATTCATGAGGTGTAGTACCTGTAGGCGCAAGATTATGAATATCAACATCGTTGCCCCCCTATTTCGCGCATGATATCTTGTAAAATAGTAAATGTTGTTACTACCTTTAGTGGTACTTGTTTATCAGAGTTCTTGTTTGTGTTTTTGTTGTTTTGTCCACAGGCTACTAATAATATCAAAGCTATGGATACAACAAAGTCATATATGTATTTTTTTTCATTGTGTATGATAGTGTTATTTATTAAGTGCAATATGTGCTTAACGTTTCACATTTCATTGTTTATTGATTTTTTTAGTCTTTCGCCATATCAATCCCTGTTTGGGTGAAAAAGCAAGTGTAACTAAGAATATTGCTGTTGCCGCTAATGCTATCACTGGACCAGAGAGAGTAGGTTGTAAACATAGCTAAAATATACCAATTACTGATGATAGTGCACCAAAAGTAGACGCAAGCACAATCATAGTTGACAATCGATTTGTGAGCAGATAGGCTGTGGATGCTGGTGTAATTAATAGTGAAACTCTAAGTACATGACAAAAAATTAAAGATGTTTATATCGAATTGATAATTAGGGTT
>CAZIUT010000134.1:0-5795 GCA_964542545.1 uncultured Dysgonomonadaceae bacterium
TTTGTGGAACTAAAGATGGTATCACAGCTGCTCAAATGGATATTAAAGTAGATGGCTTATCATATGAGATTCTTGAGCAAGCCCTTACACAAGCTCGAGATGGAAGATTGCATATTTTAGGTAAAATGTTGGAAACAATATCAGAAACTAGAGCAGACTTTAAAGAACATGCACCTCGTATCGAAACGATGGATATTCCAAAGGACTTGATAGGCTCTATTATTGGACCAGGTGGTAAAATTATACAAGGAATACAAGAGGAAACAGGAGCTACAATCACAATCGAAGAAACAGATGGTCATGGGCACATTCAAGTGTCTGCATCAAGCAAATCGATTATCGATGCTGCTATGAACATAATTAAAGGGATTGTATCAATCCCCGAAGTTAATGAAGAGTATGAAGCTACAGTAAGATCAGTTATGCCGTATGGTCTGTTTTGCGAATTTCTTCCAGGCAAAGATGGCTTATTGCACATTTCTGAAATTGCATGGGAGCGCATCGAAAACATTGAAGATGCAGGATTTAAAGAAGGAGACAAGATAGCAGTCAAACTAATTGATGTTGACCCTCGTTCTGGTAAATTCAAGCTTTCACGTAAAGTCTTACTAGAAAGACCTGAAAGACGCAGCTAATAAACCATCGTTGATCAACAATATAGTTATAATAAAAAGTGTCCAAATTTATTTTGGGCGCTTTTTTTGTGCCATACACCACAATCCCATTATAAACCCGAAATATTTCAATACACTTTTATTAATAAATGTGTTTTGAGTAATATTTGTTTTTAACTCTGAGCATTGATCCCCGGACATTGTCGAAGGTGTCGAAGAGCTATCAGTGAGCTAATTCTTGCTATTTCACTTGATTTATCTGTAGATACAATCGTAACCAATCGATATTAGTTCTCAGTTTGAAAAATCATCCCTAAAGGATGTAATCCACAACTGCAGATTGCATTGTAAGGAGATAAAAGTCAAATCTTACAGTGAGAGACTGAAAGATAATTCCATAAAAGTTAAATCCACGATGAAGGATTAAAAAAAATGTTATAAAAGTTGAATCTATGACGCAAGATTTGAAAAAAATGTCATAAAACTTGAATCAATGAGACAAGATTTAGGCTTCGTAAAGAATACCAAATAGGCTTTTATTTGCAATCTGGCTAACCTCTGAATAGCAATAAATTTGAAAGAGTAGAAACTTAGTTTACAGCAAACCATTTCTTCCTAAACACAAAGTGTGCGACAAATAACTTGCCGCACACTTTACATATTTATAAATAGATCGTGATAGTCAATGATGTAAACAACCTAAGCATTCAATTTTAATGTATTATTGTCACTTCACTTGAACTTCAATCTCTATAATTTCTTGTTTGTTTATCCTAAGAAAGAGATAAGCACTCCAGCAGCCACTGCCGAACCAATTACACCCGACACGTTACTAGCCATACAGTATTGTAATATATGATTCGATTTATCATATTTCAAGGCTAATTCGTTGGCCACACGCGAAGCCATGGGCACTGCACTCAAACCTGTTGCGCCGATAAGTGGATTAATTTTTTTCTTAGAAAACAAATTATATCCTTTCACAGCTAAAATTCCTCCTGCAACAGATACTCCAAAAGCAAATAGCCCACCCACAATAATTCCTATTGTTTGCGAAGTAAGAAATACATCTGCTTTCATAGTAGCACCCACTGTAAGACCAAGAAAAATGGTAGCAGTATTCATAATAGGCCCCGAGGCAGCATCGGCTAAACGGCTTGTGCTGGTTCCTATTTCCTTAATGAGGTTGCCAAAGAGCAACATACCAAGCAGCGGGGCCGATGAAGGCACCAATACAGAAACTACTAAACCCAAAACAATAGGAAAAATAATCTTTACCGTCTTTAGGTTCTTAATTTCATGCTTTGGAGGATACTTTCTATCCATCTTTTTCATATGAATCTTAAACTCTTTCTCACTCATCATCCGTTTTGCAATAAATGGGATAATAACTGGCACAAGTGCCATATATGAGTAAGCTGCAATGGCAATAGGGCCAAGAAGATGCGGAGCTAACTTGATGGTAGTATAAATGGCTGTTGGTCCATCGGCGCCTCCTATTATACCCAGAGAGGCAGCCTCAGGAAGTGTAAACCCCATCAACACTGCACCAATCAATACCGAAAAGATACCCAGCTGTGCTGCTCCACCAAAAAGTGATAGTTTTAGATTCCTCAACATGGGACCAAAATCGGTGAGCACTCCAACACCTAAAAAGATAATGGGTGGCAACAGTCCTGTTTTTATGAGTGAGAAATAGAGCAAGTTCATAATGCCATGTTTATCGGCAATGTCTAACAAACTCATATAACTACCATCAAGATTCATAACCAGCGAGCTATCCACAACTCCCAATCCTGCACCAGGAAAGTTTGCTAATAACACACCAAACCCAATGGGAACAAGCAAAAGGGGTTCGTATTGTTTTTTGATTCCAAGATAAAGCAATAAAAATGCAATCAGCCACATAAGGACAGTCTCCCATCCCATGGAACTGAATCCTGTCATTTCAATTATGTTAGTAAAAATATCACCCATTCTTTATCCTATTTTTATAAGTATATCATCTTCATCTACCATCTCTCCGTTGGCAAAGCAGATTTCTTTCACTATACCTTCCTCTTCAGAAGCTATAGCATTGTAAGTCTTCATAGACTCGATATAGCCTACTAAATCGCCTTCTTTTATGGTATCACCTACATTTAAAGCTATTTCTGAAGACTCTTTGGTAAGGAAAAATTTACCTTCCAAGGGCGATAAAACCTCCTTGAGCTCACCTCCTGATGAAGGTGCAGTAGATACTGGTTGGCTCTGCGCGTTTTGAACGGGTTGCTCAACAACACCATCAGAGCCTGGATAAGAAATATTCACAACAAACGATTCATTGTCAACATTTACAACCATTGTTTTAGGCTGAAAGTTACTGCCATTAGTAGCAACAGTGGCTGCAGAGGCTGATGAAACAGCAGGTGCATTTTCCTCCGCTCTTTTCTTAGCTAGATCTTCTTCAAAAGATTTCTTAGCCTCGCCTGACTTGTAAGCCCTATATTCTGCAGGATGCATAGCCAGTTCAAAAAGCTCTTCGTCGTCCTCACCAATTTCCCAGTTATTTTCTTTCATCTCTACACGAAACTCATCTAACATGTCTGGATAAAGCTCCTGTGGATTGCCTGTATAGAACTCACGGTTCTGATCTTTGGCCATCTTGACAATCTCGGGGGCAAGTTTACCCGGAAGCTTACCAGACTTACCCAAAATCATATCCCAAATATTGTCGGCAATCATAGACCAACGCTCTCTACCCTTTTCAAGCTGCAACACATTCATCAATGCCAGGTTTTTAACATACTGACTGAAAGGTGTAACTAATGGTGGATAACCCACTTTGGGCCATACATTAGATACTTCATCAAAGAGTTTTATCAGCAAGTCATCTTGTGTTAGCTCGTCTTGGTTATTTTTTACTTTCCATCTATTTAAAGAAGAAAGATTGTTTGCTAAGTCTGCCATCAAACTACCCATCATACCTCCTGGCAAACCAGGTGCAATTAGCAATGAATTCATCAATCTGTTTTTTGGATCTATATAATACCCCAAAAAGTCATCCATATACTTCTGAGTGAGTGCACGCACTTTCATATACGCCTTCATATTAATGTCGGCTACCTTGAAACCAGCATCCTTCAGCATGGCTTGAATAGCCAGTAAGTCTGCGTGTCCTGTACCCCATGAAAGTGGCTCCATTGCAACATCAATATACTCAGCACCAGCATTAGCGGCCTCCAATATAGAAGCCATCTGAAAACCTGGACCAGCATGACCATGATAAGTGATAGGAACATTGGGGTGATTTGTTTTTATGTTCTTAACAATCTTGCCAATTGTGGCAGGACGGCCAACACCAGCCATATCCTTTATACATATCTCATCTGCACCTGTTGCAATAAGAGTATCAGCCAAGCTGGTGTAATACTCAACCGTATGTATTGGTGAAACTGTAAGACTAAGCGCTGCCTGTGAAATCATTCCAGCCTCTTTGGCATATATGATAGAGTCTTTCAGATTACGAGGATCATTCAAGCCATCGAACGAACGGGCAATATCTGTACCCTGCTTTTTCTTTACCTTAAACATCAATTTACGCACATCTGCGGGCACAGGGCTCATTCGAATACCATTGAGCCCCCGCTCCAACATGTGAGTTTGTATGCCTGCATCATTGAAAGGTTTTGTCCAATCACGAACAGCCTTATTAGGGTTTTCACCAAACAAAAGATTTATCTGTTCAAAGCCACCACCATTTGTTTCTACTCGGGCAAAACAACCCATTTTTATTATTTCTGGAGCAACTTCTGTAAGTTGATCTACTCTAGGCATATACTTTCCTGAAGACTGCCACATATCTCTATAAAGCAGACTAAATTTTATCTCTCTTTTCATATAATGTTTTGTGATTTATTTTTTCTGAATTGAATCTATTCTTCCTTCACCTTGCGTAATCATATCGACTACTGCCGCAATAGCAGCTAGTTTTTTTGGATTGGTGTGCTTTATGGTTATCGCCCCATCTGCTGTATTTGGTGCTACAGGGATATAACGGTTGGTGAGTAAAATAACCGCATTGCCTATTGCAACAACAAGAAAGAGAATAATAAAAACCATAACCATTCCCACTATCAAAAGACTTAACGCCTCATTCATATTTTCCATATAGAACTATTTAATTAATCTAAAGCTAATAGCCCAGCAAAATCTAATTGAAAGAAACAGGACTACTTTAACGTAAAACTGAAATTACAAGCTTCAAAAGTACAAAAAATAAATTATTTATCACAATAAAAAAGAACATAATGATTTATTGGAGATTTCTTAAAATCTTTTTCACCAATTAATCACTCCATATTTACAAATCTTTCGGATGATTACAGCTAGTTTATCTAAATGTAGAAAACACACCTGGAAACTTTGATCAATACTCATTCCTAAAACTATTTATTTTAAACAGCTTGAATAGTTCTACTACTAAAATGGGCACTAACGAAAGTCCAAGTACATAAACCCAATGTTTTGTATCCATCTCAACCAATTTAAAAGCTTTCATAAATGGTGGTAAAAGAAGTATTGCCAACATCATGCCTGCAGATATAATAATGGCTCCAATGAGAGCTTTATTCCTAAATAGGCTTGTTCGGAACGATGAAAGTCTGTTTGAATGTAAATTACGCACATGAAACAACTGAGAAAATGCTAATACTGCAAACGCCATGGTTTGGCCCAATTGTTGTCCGCCATCGTAACGACCTAACAGATAGGCTGCAAGAGATATCAAACCAATAGTTACACCTTGATAAGCAATACGCCAAGTCATTCCCTTAGTAAAAAACCCTTTCTTAGCATCTCGCGGATTGCGCGTCATAATATCTTTTTCTGCAGGGTCTATACTCAAAGCTAAGGCAGGCAAACTGTCTGTAACCAAGTTAATCCAAAGAATATGAATGGGTAGTAATGGATTGCCAAGATTGAAGATTGAAGCAATGAAAATAACCAACACTTCGCCCACATTGGACGAAAGCAGAAATTGTATCGATTTCAATATATTATCGTAAATGCGGCGCCCCTCTTCAATTGCCGAAACAATAGTTGCAAAGTTATCGTCGGTCAATATAATATCGGAAGCATCTTTTGCTACTTCCGTACCCACAATGCCCATGGCTGTGCCAATATCAGCCTGCTTGAGTGCAG
>CAZIUT010000135.1:0-5719 GCA_964542545.1 uncultured Dysgonomonadaceae bacterium
GCGATATGTGATAGAACTCCTTTTTTACAAAAGCAAAGAATTGTTTCATCTGTCTTTCTGATTTTTTTAATCTTCTTATTCTCCTTAGTCTCTTTCAGCTTTCCGAGCAAGTTTTCTAAACACCTCGTCCATGTTGGCAGCTTTGTATTCAGCTTTCAAATTAGTGGGCGTGTCTATCGCATCTATGCGCCCATCCACCATTATCGACACACGATTGCAATATTCAGCCTCGTCCATATAGTGTGTGGTGGCAAACACGGTAATGTTATCTTCGGCAGCCTGGTATATCATTTCCCAAAACTGTCTTCGTGTAGCAGGGTCCACTCCGCCTGTTGGCTCATCTAAGAACACAATCTTGGGACTGTGAAATATAGCCACTGAAAAGGCCAACTTCTGCTTCCATCCAAGGGGCAATGATTTTACTAAAGTATTACGTTCGCTTTCAAAGTCTAATCGATTGAGCAACTGGTTTGTTTTCTCTGCAATATCCTTGTCTTTCATGCCGTATATGCCTGCGAATAGGCGAATATTCTCCCACACCTTTAAGTCTTCGTAGAGCGAAAACCGCTGACTCATATAACCAATGTTCTTTTTTATCTGCTCGCTCTGTGTGCGTATATTATAACCCGCCACAGTAGCCTCTCCGGCTGTTTGTTTGCTCAGTCCAATGAGCATTTGCATAGCAGTAGTTTTTCCAGCACCATTTGCACCCAAAAAACCGAATATCTCTCCTTCTTTTACCCGAAAGGAGATGTTATCAACTGCTGTGAAACTGCCAAACTTCTTGGTCAATCCGTTTACATCTATTATTATGTTATTCTCCATTTTCATTCTCTTCATTGGTTAGTGCTAAAAAACAATCTTCCACTGTGGGCGTTATTTCCTCAATGGTCACATTGTTGTATCCTTTGTTTGCCAAATAGTTGGTCAACTCTTCTTTAGTGAGTTGTGGGTCGACGGTAATATGGTGTTGATCTCCAAAAGCAAAAGAAGTGTGCACTTTGGGGTAAGCACGAATATGGGCCAGCATGCGTGCTAAGTTATCGCCCTTCACCGCCCACAAAGTCTCACTGTAAGCATCAATAATATTATTGGGCGTGTCCATAGCTATAAACTCGCCTTCGCGCATTAGCGCTATCCTGTCGCATCGTTTAGCCTCGTCCATATAAGCCGTAGAAACCAGAATGGTCATTCCGCCCTCTTTTAGTTTTTTGAGCATATCCCACAGTTCGTTGCGCGATACAGGGTCTACCCCCGTTGTGGGCTCGTCCAATATAAGCACTTGGGGTTGATGAATGAGTGCACATGATAGTGCCAGTTTTTGCTTCATACCACCCGATAAAGCTCCAGCTCTGCGGTCTTTAAACGGTTCAATCTGTTGGTATATATCTTTAATAAACTCATAGTTCTCCTCAATAGTAGTGTCAAAAACAGTAGCAAAGAATTTCAGATTCTCCTCTACACTCAAATCCATATAGAGCGAAAAACTGCCAGGCATATATCCAATTATTTTTCGTATCTCCTTGTAGTCTTTCATCACATCCCATTTTCCCAAGCTAGCCGTTCCGAAATCGGGTAGGAGTAAGGTGGCCAATAGTCTGAAAAGCGTGGTTTTACCTGCTCCATCAGGACCAATTACGCCAAATATCTCGCCTTTAGGAACAGAAAAAGTAAGTCCTTTCTCCATATTTTCTTTAGTGCCTATACCAGCGTACTTTTCAGATTTAGCTGAGTGGTAGTTTTTGCGGAGGTTTGTTACTTGTATCATTGTTTTTTATTAAATTGACAGTTGACAGTTGACAATTGAAAATTGACAATGCCTTGTTTATTTCTTTTCTAATTATATTAGCGGATAGTTATCAGCGTTAAGCTTTAAGAGACTGCTATAACTTTTCAGTTTTATTATTGTTAAAGAACACATGTTGATGACAGGCTCAGCCACCGTTATATTTGAACATTCTGCAAATAACTCATTAATAATTTACTATTAATAAATTGAATAAGAGGGTTTTGCCCCTTAAACCCCACTTGCTCTTTTTGCCTTGACGCAAAAAAGTAAGCAAAAGAGGTCAAGACTGTGGTGGCTGAGCGGAGAAGAAGTGCGCCTGTCTCGCTTGAAAAACTTGCGTGCTAAAGGCTGAAATCGTCGAAACTCGTTCCGACAAAAAAGTAGGAACTCAAGCAGAGACGATTTTTAACCGCCTTTCTTACTTGTTTTTCGGCTCATCGGACGAGGTGGGTTTAGTAGTGATTTTTTTCTGTACTAATATTGGTCATATTTTACAATATGAAATAATAGGCACATTCGTTTCTCAACATTTAATTCTTCACTCTTCATTCTTCACTATTCACCGCGTTGCAAACGTCTCGATTAACAATTAACAATTTACCATTAACCATTTAAAAATCACTGTCCATTGTCAACTGTCCATTGTCAATTAAACTTAGCCTCCCCATACATCCCTATCTTCAAAAAACCATCATTCTTTACCGATACCTTCATAGCATACACAAGATTGGCACGTTCGTTTTTGGTTTGAATAGTTTTGGGTGTAAACTCAGACTTGTCCGATATCCACGTCACCACACCTTCATATGTCTTCTTGTTGCCATCTGCATCGCCTTGGTCTACAAACACTTGTACTTTATCGTTTAGCTTTATATTATTTAGCTGGTCGTTAGTTACATACACCCTCAATGTCATGTTGTTGATATTGGCAACCTTAAATAAAGGACTACCCATATTTGCCAATTCACCCTCCTGGGCATATTTGTTGAGCACCATTCCCGTTATCGGACTTTTGATAGCAGACTTTTGCAATCTATCTTCAATTTGCTCAATCTGAATATCGAGTGACGAACTCTGCGCCGTAATATTCTGGCTACTCTTTTGCAATGTAGATTGCGATGCCAATAGTTGTTTCTGCAACACCTCTATTTGTCCGTTTATATCGTCGAGCTGTTTTTGCGTTCCTGCATTAGCCTCTATCAAATTGGTAGTTCGTTGTTTTTCTCTTTGCAATGTGCTTATCTGTTCTTTTATAGAAGCCGTTTGAGCAACTATGTTGGGTTGCTGAGCGCGCACACCCTTTACATTGGTAAGCAGGTTCATCTTTTGCAAGTATAGCTGCGTGGTATCTATCAATCCTATCTGCTGCCCCTTCTCTAGCTGTTGGCCTTCTGATATTGCTAGTTGTTCAATTCTTCCCGATGCTTCGGCAGATACAATTATCTCTGTAGCCTCAAAAGAACCCGATGCATCATAATCGCCACCGTTGCCACTACAGGCTGATAGTAAGACTATTGATAGCGATGCATAAAGTAATAATTTAGGTTTCATATTTTTTTTCATGTTTGTTTGTTATGTCTGTTCTAGAATTTAAATCCTTTTATTACAAAGATTAATTGGTAGTGTTTTTGAGTTTATAAATAGAGTTTATATGCTGCACTTCGTGCAAGAGTTTGGCCTGCTTGGCCATTTCCAACGCAGTCAGCTCCTTCAGCATATCCGACACCGTCATCGCTCCGTTCTCCACCTTTGCTTCGGCAGCATCTTTTATCAGCTGTTGCAATCGGATTATCTCTTCATCGTCTTGCATTGTTTTACGAAATTTATCTATTTCGTTTTGCTGTTGCGATATCTGCATATTCAGGTTATGAATAAAAGTATCGCGTTGAGTGTCGATACTCAGCTTCTTCAACTCATTGGTTTTGATGCTGTTCTTCAGTGTATATAAACTCCCAAAATTCCACGATAGCTTCACACCACCCAAGAAAAAAGCATCAAACTCATTTTGCAACATATTCAGTCCAGGCTTGCCATATCCTCCTTGTGCAAAAGCCCCAATTACAGGCATCGTTCCCGATTTAAGGTTCAATGTTTGTGCATCTATAGTTGCTTCTTGTGCCGTAAACAACTCTAATTCAGGCCGATTGATAGTTACCAACGAGTTGTTTGTTTTGATAGGAGGTTTCACAAATTCTGTGTTGTTGTTCAACTCGGTTCCTGTCAGTATCGATAGCATTTGCAAATATGCCCTCTGTGCCGATTCCATCTCTATGCGTTGCTGCTTGGCCTTCAGTTGTTCAATCTTCACACTGCTCAAGTCGGCCTCATTAGCAATACCATTATCAATATAGCTTGCTACCCTTTCGTGATTGCGTTGCAACTCATCTTCTAACACCGTTTGCAGCTTCAGTTGCTCTTGCATGAGCAGTATACCAAAGTAGAGCCCATTCACACGCTCGCGTAGCGTGTATATCTCCGTTTCCAACTGCTTTTTCTCTGTTTCTGCTGCGGCTTTTGCCATCTTCTTGTTGGCTTCAATCTTGCCCCCATCCCATATTATCTGATTAGCTTGAGCCACTATTTGATACTGATCTTTATCGGGCACAGGAATTTCTAGTCCAGGCATATCCAACGGAATAGTTATCACATCAGACTGATAAGTTGCCCGTCCTTCAAGCGACAATTGCGGCAAATATGCCCTATTAGCATTGGCTAGCGTATATTTTTTGCTCTGCTCTATAATAGAAAATCTAGCTATGGCAGGATAGTTGTCTCTGGCCATAGTCTGACATTCGTCTAGCGTTACCACTTGCGCTTTAGCACCAATAGCCAAGAGCAATAGCACTCCTAAAAACAATAACTTTTTCATTTTCATAGGTCTCTTATTTTAATGTACTCATTACCCAGGCGGGTATATCTTTTTTGCGTTCTGTAATAAAATGGGCAAACTCTTCTTCATTTACCAAACCCGAGGATACAAACAGCGGCTTCGACATAAACGGGAAGAGCGTGAGGCTCATCACATTCATTATAAAGTTAAAAGCCGATATGGTGAACCCTCGCTCTCTCAACTGATTTTCTATAATAGGTTGCGATAGAATTTCTGCGTTTTGCTTCACCTTTTCAAGTATAAATTCGTTCTGTTTTATTTCGCTTAAAACAAAAAGGGGCAAGTCCTCATTTTCTAACAACACATTGGTGTAGCTCGCAACCAACATCTCTATTTTTTCTTCAAGCGATATTGCACTATCGGATAAAGTGGGACCAATAATTCCGAACAGCACATCAAATTTTTCTTCAATTATTATCTGAAACAGGTTTTGCTTGCTCCTGAAGTAATAGTTGAGCAAGGCCAAGTTGATACCTGCCTCTTCGGCAATATCTCTTGTGCGTGTAGCACTGAAACCTTTTTGTGTGAATAGTTTGCGAGCTGCAGCTATTATTTTTTCTTCTGTTGTTAGTTCCATATCTTTCTAGTTTATCCGTTGTTGTTCATTTTATTTTGAGGCAAATATACAGTTATCTTTTCGATTTAAACAAATGATTAAAACAAATTGTTTAAACTGTTATAGTTAAATAAAACAAACGAAGGGGTGGGGAATGCAAGCTTGCGAGTAGAGATTAGGAACTAGCGACTAGGTGCTAATTATATTGGCTCCAATGCTCTGAAGGAGGCTTTGGTGTGTATAAAACAAAAACGTATGAAATCATGTCAAAGAACGAGGGGCGCTTTATTCCGCCCCCAACCCCCTAAAGGGGGCTTTGGTGTGTATAACAATTAACCATATCAAATCATTTGCTTTGATAGTAAAAAAGGGCAAGGAACAAGCCATCGCCCCTTCTACATCATTCAGACAACGTCGATAGGGTCTACCTCACTTTCATCATTATCAAAACCTTCTTCATTCTCATAAACATCCGCATCTTCAT
>CAZIUT010000136.1:0-5661 GCA_964542545.1 uncultured Dysgonomonadaceae bacterium
TAATAGACAAAATTATTGCTCGTGCTAAGAGTGATAAACAGCGTATTGTGCTACCTGAAAGCATGGAGGAGCGAACGCTAACAGCAGCCAATTCTTTGATAGAAGATGGTGTGGCAGAAATTGTGTTAATTGGTAATGAAGTTGAGATAGCAGATAAAGCTAAATCTCTGAATCTTCATAATATCGCAAAAGCGACAATTGTAGACCCTGCAAAACATGACAAGAGAGATGATTATATAAATTTACTTGTTGAACTGAGAAGACATAAAGGTATGACTACTGACCAGGCTGAGCTGCTTGTGGAGAATCCATTGTATCTTTCGTGTTTGATGATAAAAAGTGGAGATGCTGATGGTGAGATAGCTGGAGCAGAAAACACAACGGGTAATGTGTTGCGTCCTGCATTACAAATTATTAAAACACAACCAGGCATAAGGGTTGTATCTGGCGCCTTTTTAATGTTTACTCAGTTGAAAGAATTAGGTGAAGATGGCGTGTTGCTTTTCGCCGATTGCGCTGTACTACCCAATCCTAAAGCAAATGAACTGGCTCAAATAGCTGTTTCATCTGCTCAAACATGGAGTGCACTCATGAAAGATGAACCACGTGTGGCGATGTTAAGCTTCTCTACGAAAGGTAGTGCGCAGGACGAAATGGTTGACAAGGTAGTTGAAGCAACTAAAATGGCAAAAGTGATTGATCCTAAACTGTTGATTGATGGAGAGTTGCAGGCAGATACTGCAATAGTTCCATCGGTGAGTAACTCTAAAGCACCAGGTAGTGTATTGAAAGGTAAAGCTAATGTGTTGGTTTTTCCATCATTGGAAGCAGGAAATATTGCTTACAAGTTAGTACAACGTTTAGGTAATGCTGAAGCAATAGGGCCAATATTACAGGGAATGGCTGCACCAGTGAACGACTTGTCACGTGGTTGCTCGGTAGAGGATATATATAGAATGGTTGCTGTGACAGCAAATCAAGCAATTGAAAGTAAAAAAAATAAATAAAAAAGATATATGGGTGAGTTAATTAAAGAACAGCTTGAGCAGTTTGGACTAAGTTTGACAGCTCAGGACACTAAACGATCGTTGTTTTCAAAGATTGGTGTAGTAGGATGCGGAAAAGAAGGGAGGAACATTGTTAATTTGACTGCCTCTGCAGGGCTTGATGTGGTTTTCATGGAAGAGTCGGAAGAGCGCATTGAGTATGTTATGGGCAAACTTAATAACGGGCTAACTACAAAAGTGGAAAATTGGGGCCTTACTCAAGCAGAGAAGAGAGGCATTATGAACCGTATTACACCAACATTGTCTTATGATGATTTTGAAGGTTGTGATTTTGTTGTTGAGTGTAGTCGTTATTCTGAAAAAGGAAAAAGAAGCACACAGCTACGAAAAAATATCTTTAAGAAGCTTGAAGAGGTGTTAGAACCCGATGCTATTATTGCAACTAATGGTTCAACAGTTATTATAAGTGAGCTAGCTGCTGAACTTGAACACAAAGATCGCTGTGTAAGCCTCTATTTTCCAGTTTCTCACTCGGGGGCCAATGTGCTAGAGATTGTAAGTGGAATGTATACTTCGCAAGAAGTAAATGATAGGGTAATGCTTTTTGCGAAGCTTATAAATTATACTCCGCATAAAATAAATGAAAGTAACGGAAATGCAAGCCTTAGATTAGTGACAGTGATGCTAAACGAAGCGTGTGAGATTTTGTTAGAGAGTGTATCAAATATAGAAGATATTGATAGAACCTTTACGGTGGTTTATGGACAACGCTTCGGGATTTTTCGTTTAGCTGATATTGTTGGTATTGAGAGACTTGTTTCTCTTATGGAAGCGATGTTTAACGATTATGGTGATAAAAAATATAAACCCAATCCAATACTTTGGAAACTGTATCGCTCTCAGCAACTAGGAGTTCGTACAGGAAAGGGATTTTATATTTACGATGGTGATAAACCAGTAGGAGTTAACAAAGCAATTTATTAGTCTGAATCAAAAAATAGAGAAATGAAGATATTAATATTGAACTGTGGAAGTTCATCGATTAAATATAAGCTGTTCAACATGCATACACATGATGTCTTAGCACAAGGTGGTGTAGAGAAGATTGGACTAGCAGGATCGTTTTTAAAGTTAGAATTACCCAGTGGGCAAAAAGTTATGCTAGAAGGCGAAGTGTTAGAGCATCGTGCTGGAATAGAATATATACTGGGTGTGTTGATAAGCGACAAATATGGTTGTGTTAAATCTTTAGATGAGATTGATGCTGTTGGACATCGCGTTGTGCATGGAGGTGAAAAGTTTAATGAGAGTGTACTTATAGATGAAGAGGTGACAAATATGATAGAAGAGTGTATTGATTTAGCTCCTTTGCACAATCCGCCCAACTTAAAGGGTATCTACGCAATTAATGAGTTGATGCCAGATAAGCCTCAAGTAGCTGTGTTTGATACTGCTTTTCATCAGACTTTACCTGACTATGCTTATTTTTATCCTCTTCCATACTCATTGTATGAAAAACATAATATTCGTAGATATGGTTTTCATGGAACCAGTCACAGGTATGTGTCTAAGCGAGTATGTGAGTTTTTAGATGTTCCATATGAATCGCAACGTATTATAACTGCACATATTGGAAATGGAGCGTCTACTGCTGCAATTAAAAATGGAGAATCTATCGATACCAGTATGGGGATGAATCCTATAGAGGGTTTGATGATGGGTACTCGTTGTGGAGATATTGACCCAGGAATTATTTCTTATATTATGGAAAAAGAACACTTGGGAACGCAACAAATTTCAACTTTGCTTAATAAGTTTTCTGGTGTTTTGGGTATCTCTGGTGTTTCGTCGGATATGCGTGAGATTGAAGATGCGGTTGCTCATGGTGAAGAGCGTGCACAGCTTGCATTGAAAATGTACAACTATAGGATAAAAAAATATGTAGGCTCTTTTACTGCTGTATTGGGAGGTCTAGACATTTTAGTGTTTACTGGCGGAGTAGGAGAGAATATGGGAGCAATGCGAAAAGCAGTTTGTGAGAATATGGAGTATATGGGAATTGAGCTTGATGATGAGTTAAACAGTTCTACATTTTCTAAAGAAGCCGTAATAAGTAAGCCAACTTCAAAAGTAAAGGTAGTGGTGATTCCAACCGATGAGGAGTTGACCATTGCTCAAGATACTGCGATGATATTGAAAGCTGAGCAGGAGAGTAACTAAGGTATGCATACTACCTGAGTTAACTAAGCATAGATACAAAATAAGGGCAGTTTCGCCCCTTATTTTGTGCCTGTTGTTTTTATTATTTATTCCAAATCGGCGCTTCAGTACTTAATAAGTGTTTTACAAAAAAATCTCTTCGTTTTCTTTCTCCATATTTACCTCCGCTTGAGTGTCTCTCGCTAGGTATCATAACAAATTCGAACTACTTGTCGTGTTCAATTAGTTTATCTACTAACTGTAAAGTGCTTGCTGGGTCTACATTGTTGTCTAATTCTTCAAGAATAAGCATAAGATCTCCTTCCAAAAGATGAGCATTTTCTACATTAGAGCAATCAATATGTTTTTGCCCAATAGGATAACCCATCACGCGTGTGGGAGAGCTTACACTACTTGCATATAGCGTGTAAACATTTGCGCCTCGTCTGCTAATCGCTCCATATTTAGCGTGTGATAGCATTCGTTTAGTGGAGTCTTTTCTGTCTAAAAAGGGAGAGAAGTGTCTTGGCATCCCATATCATCAACCATAAACATAATAATGTTTGGACGATTGTCAGGTTGAATAGTGTTTTGTGCCATTAGGCTAAACGGTGCAATTGTCAACGAAAGAATGTGTTTTTTTACTAATCATTTAGTCTCTTATTTTAGGAATATTTCTATAACTGGGATTTCTACATTTGGTTTGATTACAGGCAAGCGGAGGTTTAGGTCATTTTCCCCTGCAAGTCTTCCTTGCATGTGATGTCCGTAAGGAGCAGTTATTTGGATTTCTGATGCATCATGTAAGAATTGTGCGTATTTTATTTTGTCTTTATAGCCTGGCAGACGAAAGTTGGTGAGTGGATAATCTAAAAGATGAATATATAAGCGATTCAATTCGGGATTATAAGTTAGAATAGTTTGATTGGGAGTCTCAAATGATTCTGGGGCTTCTGTACAACCATAAATTGAACGACTGTTGTACTTCATCCAGTTACCCATACTCTCTAATGCTTCGTTAGCTCTATTGTCTAGTTTGCCACGGGCTGTAGGGCCAACATTCAATAATACATTTCCACCCTTGCTCACTGATTCAATTAAGAGTACCAAAAGCTGTCTTTCATTTTTCCAAGTGTTTTCGTCTCTGTGATATCCCCATGACCCTGAAAAAGTTTGACATGTTTCCCAGGGAATCCTTTTTCCATCCACTTCAGGGCATTTATCAACTTTAAATTGTTCAGGTGTTTTGAAGTCCCATCCGCCAGGCACATCTTCTAGGTCTGCTCTATCATCTATAAGTATTCCTGGTTGTAGCTTGCGAACCATTTTAACTAACTCAATCGAACCCCATTCGTCACGACCTTTACCATGTTTTCCAGGATAAGAAAAGTCTAGCCATAGGATATCTATTTTGCCATAGTTGGTTAATATTTCATTTACTTGGTTTTTCATGTAAGTGCGATACTTGGCCATGTCCCTGCTTTTATTTAATGCTGCATACTCTTCATATGTTTTTGCACTCATTGGGTGGATACGGTCAACAGTAAAATGGGGATGATGCCAATCTATAAGTGAGTAGTAAAAGCCTATTTTGAGACCTTCTGCTCTGAAAGCATCTACCCACTCTTTTACAATATCTTTGCCATAAGGAGTGTTGGTAGATTTAAAATCGGTGTGTTTAGAGTCGAACAAGCAAAACCCATCATGGTGTTTGGTGGTTAAAACAGCATATTTCATGCCAGCTTCTTTTGCTTTTTTAGCCCATTCCTGTGGGTTGTATAAGTCAGGGTTGAAATAATCGAAATACTTGTTATACTCATCGTTTGGGATTCGTTCGTTTCTTTGTACCCATTCGTGGCGTGCAGGTAAAGTATAAAGGCCCCAATGAATGAACATGCCAAATCTATCGTTAGTCCACCATTGCATGCGCTCTTTTTGTTGTGTTTCGGTTTCCTACCATATTTTCTCTTGAGAGAATAAATTATTAAGGCTTATAAGAATAAGTAGCGCTAATACAAAAGTTTTTTTTCATAGCTGGTTTGTTTTTTTTAAGTAATTTATAGTTTAATGTCTCAAATGTAGTTGATTTCTTCTTTTGCAAATTTAAAGAAATTATAGAAGAACTGTTATCTTGTAGTATATGTTTTAAACATCGATTTACTATGTATTAGAAACACAAAAGCCACTTCAATAAATTTTTGTGCTGAAGTACCTTTTTCAGTATATAAAAAACCTTTAAGTATATATTATTGCTGTAAAAAAGATCAGAAGTTCACGTAAAATATATTCACGTATTTTGAGGTTTCTAAATCATTTATTTAAACTTTCCGATATCTCTCAATCGCCAATAGAAAACAACAACTCTTATGCTAGGCAAATCATTCTTATTCCTCAAAAAAATTCATTTTACTAATCAAATCATTCACGTCTACAATAGCAATGCGCGATGCAATAT
>CAZIUT010000137.1:0-5634 GCA_964542545.1 uncultured Dysgonomonadaceae bacterium
AATTATTAAAGATAATATCTCTGAAGCAGCATATAATACATGGTTTGCACCTATTATACCTATTAGCTATCGCGATAATATATTTACAGTTCAAGTACCAAGTCAGTTTTTTTATGAATACTTAGAAGAGAAGTTCATAGACCTTATCCAGCAAACACTTCACCGTGTGATGGGCAAAGAAACTATTTTAAATTATCGTGTTGTTGTAGCTTCTGATACCAACACAGCCGTTGAGATAAGAGGTGAATCTAAAAAACAGTCATTTCCAAAACCGTCAGCTGCTCAAACAAACAAAGTGCCTAGCCCTTTTAATAGAGTAGAGCCACAGGAATTTGATTCGCAAATAAATACAAAATACAATTTCAATAATTATTACGAAGGGAATAGCAATAAACTAGTTCGAACAGCAGCAGAGGCTGTTGCAGAAAACCCAGCTAAAACTGCGTTTAACCCTCTTTTTATTCATGGTCACTCTGGTGTAGGTAAAACACACCTATGCCATGCTATTGGGTCTAGAATAATGGAGAAGTTTCCTGAAAAGAAAGTTCTTTATCTATCGGCACACCTCTTCAAAGTACAGTACACCGATGCTACACGCTTTAATACGGTAAACGATTTCATCAACTTTTATCAGGGAGTAGATATTCTAATTATCGATGATATACAAGAACTTTCGGGTCTTATAAAAACTCAAAATACTTTTTTCCACATATTTAATCATCTACATCAAAATAATAAACAGCTTATAATGACATCTGACCGCGCTCCTATGGATATGGTTGGTGTTGAAGAACGCTTATTGACAAGATTTAGATGGGGATTAACAACACAGCTTGAACGTCCTGAAAAAGAATTGAGGAAGATAATCTTACAACAAAAAATTATTGCTGATGGGTTAGAAATTCCTGAATCTGTAATTGATTATATTGCCGAAAACGTTACAGACAACGTTCGAGATTTGGAAGGAATTGTTGTATCATTAATGGCTCACTCCATTATAAATGACACAGAAATTGACCTAATACTTGCTAGAAGAGTAATAGAGCAAAGTATTAAGTTTGAGGTTAAGAAAATAACCGTACAAAAGATTCAAGAAGTTGTTTGCGATTACTTCAGCATTAAGAGAGATCTTATTCAGTCAAGATCGCGCAAACGCGAAATTGTACAAGCACGACAAGTTGCTATGTATTTTACCAAAGCCCTAACCGAGCTATCACTCGCTCAAATTGGCACACATATAGGTAAACGTAACCATGCAACTGTTCTCCACGCGTGCAAAACTGTGAAAGGATTGATTGATGTGGACAAAACATTTCGCTCTAATCTAGATGAAATAGAAAGAATATTGCATAGCTAATACTCCCCTCCTCTACGTCATTAATTCGCATTTGCTTATAGCTTCGTACTTGAAAGTTGAGTTAAATCTATATATTTGCATAAGATTTCATACTTAACCCCTCTTACTATGCGCATTATATTTTTCATATTATCTATTCTTTTATCTTGGAGTTTAAGTGCTAAGCACCCCCTGAAGATTGCAGTAATAAGCGACACGCATTACCTTTCTAAAAAACTAGCAAAAGATGGTGCAGCATTACAAGACTTTGAGGCTGCAACAGGCAGAATCAACAAAGATTTACACCAAATGCTCTCTCAAGCACTTTATGAAATAGAGGCATACCTGCCTGATGTTCTACTCATAACAGGAGATATAACTAATCACGGAGAGCGCGAAAGTCACATCGACTTTATTGAAGAATTTAAAACCTTAGTGAAAAATGGAACACGCATTTTTGTAATCCCCGGTAATCATGATGTGAATGTACCAAACTCTAAAGCTTATATTGGCGATAAGTCAACCCCTACCGCATCTATATCAGCACAAGAGTTTGAGCAAATATATGCACCCTTTGGCTATTCTGAGGCCACAAGAAGAGATACTGCATCGCTTAGTTATCTTGCAGAGGTAAATGACAGCACGTGGCTTTTAGGTATAGACAGCAACAAGTATAATGAGAACACCACAACAACTATTTCGGCAGGAAGAATTCTTCCTGCAACAATGAGTTGGATGCTCGAAATATTGGAAGATGCAAAGTCAAAGAATATAATGGTGTTGGCCATGATGCACCATGGCTTAGTAGAGCACATGCCTTATCAATCCACTTTTATGCCAGACTACTTAATTGATAACTGGGAAAACAATGCGGAGATATTAGCTGACAAAGGACTTAAAGTGATATTTACAGGCCACTTCCATTCAAATGATATTACACTATTCACAACACCTAAAGGAAACAAAATTTACGATATAGAGACTGGTAGCCTAGCCGGATATCCTTTCCCTTATCGATTAATGACATTGGAAGATAACAGGCTCAACATCGAAAGCTTTTTTATAGACTCAATCCTTGGCAAGCCGAACCTGCAAGAAGAGTATCGCCTAAAGAGTGAAAAAATAGGACGTCGCATAGCACAATCGAAAATAAACTCAATGGCATTGTCCATCCCAGATGATTTGAAAGGTGCATTGATTGATTTAATGGTAAAAATGCAAGTACTTCATATGAAAGGCGATGAGAAGATGGACGATGAGATGCAGCAATTAATAGAAAAACTGAACCATATAATAGGTGACCCCAATGCAGACTTCAGTACATTTGAACTCGACTTTCCTCCAGCTGATAATTTTGTAGAGTTAAAGTTATGAGAAAGATGAAAAAAGAGATACTCCTAT
This sequence comes from uncultured Dysgonomonadaceae bacterium, assembly GCA_964542545.1. Taxonomy (GTDB): domain Bacteria; phylum Bacteroidota; class Bacteroidia; order Bacteroidales; family Dysgonomonadaceae; genus UBA2632. Next base: position 2,738 of record CAZIUT010000137.1, read on the forward strand.
CTTTGTATATGAAAAAGGGAGTGATAGAGGTTGGATGTGACGAGGCTGGAAGAGGTTGTTTATCAGGTCCTGTATTTGCAGCTGCTGTTATATTGCCGCCAGACTTTAAATGTGATACACTTAACGACTCTAAACAGCTTTCAGAAAAGAAACGCAATGAGCTGCGCACAATTATAGAGCAAGAAGCCACTGCTCATGCTGTTGCATATTGCACACCACAAGAGATAGACAAGATTAATATATTGTGGGCATCGGTTGAAGCAATGCATCGTGCAATAACAAAGCTACACGTAACACCTCAACATATATTGGTGGATGGCAACCGGTTTAAGCCATTCAAAGATATACCTCACAATTGTGTGGTGAAAGGCGACAGCAAGTACATGTCGATTGCAGCTGCATCAATTCTAGCAAAGACCTATCGAGACGAGCACATGAAAAAACTCCACAATGATTTTCCACAATATGATTGGGAGAATAATAAAGGATACCCTACACGTGCACATCGTGAGGCAATAAAAGAAAATGGGATAACTCCTCATCATAGAAAGAGTTTCAATTTAACTCAAAGCACATCTGACTAAAAAGATAAATGATTTATTTTAAAAGCTACTAAGTTTACTCTTCTACTGCCTTCATCGATAACTGCACCCGTTTACGCTCAGTATCTATCGACAACACCCTTACTTTCACATACTGATGAAGTGACACCACCTCAGTTGGGTTTGAAACAAACCTATTGGCCAGCTCCGAAATGTGTACCAATCCATTTTCTTTGATGCCCACATCAACAAAACATCCGAAGTTAGTGATATTGGTAACAATACCTGGCAAAACCATTCCCTCGCTCAAGTCATCAATTGTTTTAACATCAGGATTGAACTCAAAAGATTCTACTTTACTACGCGGATCACGTCCTGGTTTTTCTAACTCTTCAAGAATATCCTTCAAAGTAGCCAACCCAATTGTATCTGTTGTATAATTCTCTAAATTAATCTTCTCTTTCAACAATTTATCTTTTACTAGCTCCTTTACAGAACAGTTTAAATCTTTAGCAATTTTTTCTACCACCTGATAGCTCTCGGGATGAACTGCAGAATTATCTAATAAGTTCTTTGCATTGGGTATGCGCAAAAAGCCAGCACATTGCTCAAACGCCTTTGCTCCTAAACGGGGCACTTTCATTAACTGTTTACGCGATTCAAAAGCTCCGTTCTCTGTGCGATAGTCCACAATATTTTGTGCCAACGACTCGCCCAAACCCGATACATAAACCAACAGGTGCTTACTTGCAGTATTAAGGTTTACACCCACAAGGTTTACACAACTCTCTACGGTTTGATCTAATGACTTTTGCAGTTTGCTCTGATCCACATCGTGTTGATACTGCCCCACCCCAATAGCTTTTGGGTCTATCTTCACCAACTCGGCTAGGGGGTCGCACAAACGACGCCCAATAGATACTGCACCCCTTACAGTTACATCATATTCAGGAAACTCGTCACGCGCAACCTTCGATGCAGAATAAACAGATGCGCCATTTTCGCTTACTACAAATACTTTCAATTCTGTTTCGTAGCGTAAATTGGTAATAAAACGTTCCGTTTCTCTACTTGCAGTACCATTACCAATAGATATTGCATCTATCTTGTAGGTTGATACCAACTTCACTATCTTGTTGCCCGCTTTCTTAAACTCATTCTTTGGAGGATGTGGATAAATAGTCTCGTTGTGCAACAAATTGCCTTGCTCATCCAAGCAAACTACTTTACAACCACTCCTAAACCCAGGATCGATTGCAAGAACACGTTTCTGCCCCAATGGTGGAGCCAACAATAGTTGACGCATATTCTCTGCAAAAACAGCAATAGATGCATCATCGGCCTTCTCTTTTGAGAGTTTGGCAAACTCTGTCTCCATAGATGGTTTCATCAATCGTTTATATCCATCTTTCACTGCCGCCTCAACATAATCTGACGCTTCAGACGAATTGTTTACAAATCGTTGCGTCAATCTCTTCATACAATATTCATCGTCAGCAGAGATGGATACACGCAGAAAACCTTCAGACTCGCCACGACGAATAGCCAACAATCTATGCGATGGACAACGAGAAAGCAATGCAGAAAAATCAAAGTAATCGCTATACTTCTCGCCCTCCTCTTCTTTCCCTTTTATTACCTTAGCAGTTACTTGAGCTTCTCTTTCATATATACTTCTCACATCTTGACGAGCACGGGCATCTTCGTTTACCCACTCAGCAATAATATCAGATGCCCCTTTAAGAGCATCAACAGTTGTTTCAACATCGGCTGTAACAAAGCTCTTTGCTTTATCGGTTGGCGAACCAAACTGCTGCTTCATCAACCAAGTAGCTAAATCTTCCAACCCCTTTTTGCGAGCAATCTCTGCACGTGTTTGTCTTTTGGGTCTATAAGGCAAGTATATATCTTCGAGTATAGTACTATCCCAACAGTTTTCAATTTTATCGCTCAACTCAGAAGTCATTTTTCCTTGCTCTGTGATGGTAGTCATTATAAACTCTTTTCTTTTTTCGAGTTCTTTGTAGTTTTCGTATAGCGATTTTATATTTTCCACTTCCACCTCATCAAGTCCACCCGTAGTATCTTTTCGGTAACGACTGATAAAAGGAATAGTAGCGCCATCTTGCAGTAGTTTGACAGTACTTTCTACATTTTTTATATTGAGATTAAGAGACTTCGATATGAGTGACGATATAATTGACATATTCTTGAGTGTATATAAGTTATTTGTTAGTTTGATATACAAAAGTAAGGAAAAACCATCAATTAAAACATTCTTTTTAAAACGACTTAATAATTATGATTACCTTTGCTACAACAAGAAAAACAAAGTATGGCAAAATTAAAATCAGT
>CAZIUT010000138.1:0-5630 GCA_964542545.1 uncultured Dysgonomonadaceae bacterium
CTTTTCCAATATGTTTGAAACTTCTCCGTCACTGACTAAACCCTTTCCAATATGTTCGAAAACTCTTCGTCACTGACTAAACTCTTTCAAACATATTGGAAATGTTCGGAATATTAAGCTAGGAGCCGCTAAAACAGCTGTTTATTTCCAATATTCACATAAACAGCATCTAAAAGTACCAAACTGTTACATTTTGCTATTTATACCCATTTCATACAAAAGCAAGGTTTTGCCTGTTGTTGGGAGAGGGGAATGATTTTATGTTTGATAAATTTCTTGTGAAAAATGACAATACTCAAAGCAAATCTTAATATTGCGAGCTCTTATAAATGAAGGATAACTAAAACACAAGTTAAACCATGAATAACTAAATGCTTTTTCAAGATTCAACAACCAACAAATTTGATTTTAAAGATAATAAGAGATGTCATTGTAATTGCTGCTTTGTACGGAGGGTTTTCTTAAGACATGGCGCTGCTATTCATAGAATTAATAGGTGATGACATTATAGCTAAAGATGAAAACATGTGATAAAGTTTGTGTTTTCTTTGGCAAATTATTTCAGAAGCGATGTTGATGACTATGTAAACCCTATTCATTCTACTAAGTCTGATTTGTGTGAAATAGAGGAGTATGTGATAGATGCGAATGGGAGGGTAGTAGATAAACTATAGTGTCAGTTATTAGCTAAAATAGCACTTAAACTAATATATTTGCAGTAGAAGATTTATAAATAAACATCTCTTTAGAAGATAAAATAAAAGAAGCCAACAACAATACGCCGCAAAGACCGACAAATGCCCCTCCCGTTCGCCCATCAAGTAATAGACAAAGCCACGTATGGAGTGGTGAGTCTGATAGACAAAGACAAACCCTATAGTGTGCCACTGTCAATAGTAAGAAAGGGCGATGTGTTGTATTTCCACTCTGCCAAACAGGGGCGAAAAGTGGATGTATTGGTTAGCAATGCAAATGTGAATATTGTGTTTGTTGGAGATAAGCAAGTGCCAGAAAATTATAGCCACAATGAATTGGAGGAGATGAACAATGATGCAAGCAAGGCTCTGAAGCTGATAAGCAATGTGTTTACTACCGAGTTTGAATATGCTAAATTAACGGGTGTGGCAATGTTGGTGGACGATGAGGCAGAAAAGTTAAAGGCAATGCGATTGATTTGCGAGAAATATACGCCCAATAAGATGAAGTATTTTAATACGGCTATTAATGCTGGACTAGGAAGAACAATTGTGTATAAAGTGCAAGTAAACAGTATATCGGCTAAAAGGAAAAAGTATGACAATGAGGGGGTGGAGATGAAATGGGGGAGAATTCACTAAATTGACAATTAACAGTTGACTGTTGACAACGTCTTTTTATTTTTTCTTTATATGGCTATTAGTGGTTAGTTGGCAATTAGCGCTATAACCTTTAATTTTCAACTTTGAAAATAAGCTTTTGAAAAGATATAATTATGCTTAAAGATATATTTATGTAAGAATAAGCTGTTTGTAAAATGTTTGTTTTACAAAACAACGAAAAATCAAAATCACAAAAACAGAATGAACAGTAGAATTTATATAAAATATTGGTTAGAGCTAAAACCTTACTTTAAACAGACTGCAACAGATAGTTATTACTTGGGTGTTTGTAATAAAGTAAAGCAGGCTATTATTACGAATAGAAATTTATTTTTGTTACAGCAGCATTTGAGTAAAGAGGATATCAATATGTTGTCGTGTTTCTTAACATCGTACTTAGAGGATGTAATTTCTGAGACTAATATCTGGCGCTCTTTTGTGAGAATGCACTTGAGGATGTATAAAAAGTATCTTCCGTTTTATGCATTAAACGATTATGAAGAGGAGGAGATAAATGTTGAAGATGTTGCTTTTTTGATTTGGTATTTTATTAATACAATACAAGAAGATGCAATTATGATTCCTTTTAATGAATTTATAATTGATATAGCAGAAAAATCAATCGATATTTTTGATAATGTATGAGAACATGCTCCAGAGAATGATTATCTAAAATCGTTTTATGAAATAGACGAAGATGAGGACGATTTTTATGTTGCGCGCAAATTGATTGACACCCTGTTGTTTAAAACTTATCTTTTTTATCCTGATAGCTCATTGAAACTGAGGAGGCTTGAAGCTGAAATAATTGAAGAAAACCAGGATGATGAGAGACTATTGATGTATTTGAATGAAAATAGAGATGGCACTTTGCATAATACATATACACAGTTGCTTAGCCTAAAAGGTAAAGATTGGGTGGCCGAGATATTGGGCACGGAGCATGGCTTGCACAAAGATTTTTTGAATATTTCTCAAAGAATAATTGGATCTTTCTTCTATAAGGGACAAGACGGTAGCAATATTTTTCTTGAGCATGTGGCTTCGGGTATGAAGTTTGATTTGACTAAAAAATCTTTCGACCATGCTGATACTTTAAATGTGGTGGATTCAATTCTGTCTATGGGTATTGTGAGATGGAAAGATGAATGGTGGTTTTCTGGCGTTTTTTTCCAATATAAATTTAATGCCAAGTTTGTTGCCGATGAAAAAAACTCACTTAAGAGTAAAGCAGCTGTAAACTTTTTGAACCATAAAGTAATTGATAGTAACAAAATGCTAAAAGAGCAATTATCGGTATTCAAAAAACTCAACAATGGCAAGCAGATAGCGTTTATGCCTTCGGGGGAGATTAATAAATTTATGAATGAGTTTACTGAGGCATATAACAAGTCGTTGAAATTGTCGAGAAAAGAGATAAAAGACACAAAACAAAGAGCAAGTGCTTATGGTTTTGTTGGTAAAACGGTTTTAGATAAAGACTTTTTTCAAGACTCGGAAACTGGTTTGGTATTCTTTAACGAGAAAAGTGGTTGTGAAGTTGCGCTGGATTTGAATGCTGCATTTCCTTTGTCGTGGAACCCTTTTTATAATAAAGAGGACAGTGAAGAGCATTTGATGTTTTTGATGACAAATGAGAGTTTTTCTGCTGAGTTGATAATGTATTGCATTGAAAACTGTAAGGATAAACTGCCGTTTTTTAAAAAGGATATTGGCAAGATATACCTAAAAGATATTGATTTCTTGTTGAGGTTTTGGAAAAAGAGAAACTATCACGCAGTGCCATCAATAACATATACTGGAGTAAATAAATTGTAATGTGCATAAGTTGAGTAACTAATGTGTAGAACAATACAGGCTAATGATTAAACCTGCGAAGAATGGTTGGAATATGTGTTAAGTCATATCCATGATTATGACAATGACTACTCTAAAGCTCTGGCAGAGCTGCTACCATACAACTGGAAAAGACAAAACTCCTAAAAACTCTGAATCGACTCCGAGTGTTTTCGTAGCTTTTGAAAAAAATATCAAAAACTGCATAATCATTATAATTCTACCCGTAGGTCACCAAATGCTTACGGTATACTTGATATTGAAGTTGTAGAAGCATTTTAATTTTTATCTAACATAAATATTAGTATTATTTATTATGCAGTAGGCTATTGCTACTGTTAAATATTTTGTTGATTTGAGAGTAATTAAAACTAATAAAAAACAACAAGCAACAAATTAATAATACTCCAACTTATTTGGGGCTAAGATAATCTGTACTTCCGTTATTTATAACTATAAAATGTTTTTAAAAACAGTTTGTTTAAAATATAATGAATTCTATACATGTATCTATCTTAAACAATACGAAAAGGTATAATTCCTGAAACAACTATTCAAGTAAATAGAAAAACATAAAAAATATATCGAAATAGACTTACATTTATATAAGAGCCTCGTCATTTAGAAGGGAACGGGTCTGAGTATTGCTGTCTTTTTATCAAAGTTGAAAAATTAATTATTAACCTCTATAATTCGTTTTTGTAGTCCGTATATTTTCAATTGCCATCATTCGAGCTTCTTCTTTTGTCCATCGTTTGATAAGGAATGATTCTTTTATATCTGTTGCTGATGCTATGTGCTGAGTGTCGCCAGTTAATATGAATTGTATTATGCCATCAACAAACGAGACGCATTTGTCCATATCATTTATAAGTTGACATTCTGCGAAACGGATTACAAACCAATTGTTTTCAATGAAAAATTTATTTCTTTTTTCATCCCCACTTGAAATATAATGTGTCTCTTGTTTTGTAGTGTACACATAGGGCTCATCTACTTCTATGTCTATGAATATTTCGTCTTTTATGCTAATTGCAATATCAGGATAGTAAGGACCAACTTTCGTATCAACCTTAACATAGTTAGGGTACATTTTCATTAACTCGTAAAACAGAGCATTTTCATAACTGCCCCGTTGAGGGGAAGAGTTTGTTCTTTCATATCCCACTGTAGACTTCATGTTACTCTTCAATATATGAGCTGATATTTCAGATGAGTATTTGTCAATCGAAGCTTGTTGTTCAAGTTTGTTGTTTTCGTATTGTTTTAATAAGGTAGGATAGTTTTTAAGAGACACGTTATATTTAAGAAACTTTTCATTGTATTCCTTGTTACGAGCTTCTTCTTTTAAAGCTAATTCTTCCTTGGTGTATGCTTTCTTATAATATGTTTGACCGCCTGTATTTTTACCAAATTGATACATCAGTATGAATAATGCAGGTAGCCATAATATGATAAAAACAAAAAGAATAGAAAAATCATTTTCACTTCTGCTTAATGAAATACCAGGTAAAACCCCCATTAAGCCCACTAATGGTAACCACATAATGAATGCACATCCAAAGTTAGAGCATCCTGATTCAGTTCCTTCTACCAATCGTTCGGTTGGGACTTCTTCTTTTGTAGGTGGAGTTGGTTTATTAGGTGGAGAAAGATATCTCCAATTTCCAGGTAGCTGAAGTTGTCTTCCTGCATTTAAAAAATCTTCATAGTAAATATGTTCTTCGTCATCACGCGTATAACGAGCATCTGTTTTAAATTTTTTAAATATTTGAGTGTAGAAATTTCCTGGATAATAAAACGCAGGATAGTGTAACTGAAATAGAAAATCAGCCCCTTCATTATCATCTGTATTTTCATTTATTATTTCTAGATAAAGTAAATGGAGAAGGTGTGATAAGTCATCATTGTATTTATCACTTTTGAGTTCGTAGTGTTTCTTAAAGTTAACCCAATTATTGAAATCTTCCATATGTCATCTATTCTTTTAATCAAGCGGATTTGATTGCTCTTATCTCTCAGAGTAGTTTTTATTGTTGTAAACTACCCTTAAAGAAGAGGATATACGATGTAGAACGGGTTGCAATTTACAAATCATTTGGATATGCTCCAATTTTCTGTTGTTGAAGAATATCTTTTAGTTGAAATAAGTAGATGTAGTTTGAGGGGATGCATGGAGCAGTGGGTTTATAAAAGAACAGGAATTTACAAAATGGTTTAACTGTTTCTGAATACATTCTTACCCCAAATAAAAAAACCTCTTATATCATATTGATAATAAGAGGTTTTAGTTTTTAGAATTGTTGTCCTACTAGGATTCGAACCTGGACTGACTGAACCAAAATCAGATGTGCTACCATTACACCATAGGACAATCCTTGTGTGCTTCGTTAAAAGCAATGCAAAAGTATAACTTCCTTTTCAATTGTGCAAATA
>CAZIUT010000139.1:0-5566 GCA_964542545.1 uncultured Dysgonomonadaceae bacterium
ACAAGTCTTGATCGTCGCCATCTTCTTCAATCCATGGTGTAGAGCGATAGCCAGATGGGGAAAAGGAGTACAAGTGACTATCGTACCAACCCATGGCTGCTTGAATGATGGTGTGAAACATTGAGAATGTAGTATCTGATGATACTACAACTTTGCGCCAAACAGGTGGCTTGCTGATGTTTTTAAGCTGAATTTTAAATTGAAATGTCATACTAGTTGTTGTTGGTTTGTTTAGGTGATTATATTTTTACGAAATTGTAACATTTGAAGTTATCAATCATTATTGTAAATTTCTCCTTCAAATTTTTTAAGGACTGCTTTTGACATATATGTATTACGGTTGAGGATGTTGATAGTTATGTATACCCAAAGATATATAAAATGTATTCCCTACTAAATTATTTATGCTATTATTTCATGAGAAAAGATTTTTTATCTGTGAATATCTGTTGTTTTACAGAAAATGTTTGTATTTTGGCATTGTTGACATATTTTTGATTAAATATAACGAATCTGCTGTTTTTAATCTTAGAAACCATTGATTGATAACTTAACATATATAATCATGATAACTAAAAAGCAATTTGGTTGTAAAAGCCTATGGTTATTAGTTCTTACTTACACCATATCCTTGTTTTTGTTTACCACCTGCATGTCTGTTGATGATGATATTGCCAGTTCTAAATTAACAATAATCGACGAAGGAGGAGTTGCATTTGATAGTGATGGAGGTTTTAGAGCCTTTGAAATAGAGAGTAGTCGCGATTGGAGTGTGAAAATTGAATCGGGTGGCGACTGGATAAATGTTAGCCCTATGAAAGGAACAAAAGAATCATCAGAGCTAACCATTAGTGTAAAGAGAAATGAGGGCGACTCGCGTAAAGGTTCGTTTGTAGTAACTTCCTCTAAAATAGATAAAACTATAACCATTACTCAGAAAGGGAAAGATACTCCTGACCTTGAATATGCTACTATCAAAGATATTAGAGATATGTATGAGGCAAGTGGGAAGAGTGAGTTGATAATTGATGAGTCACTGATGCTAAAGGTTCTTGTTATTTCGGATAGAGTGGGTGCAAACAGATCAGCTAAAAGAGATGGTTTTATTCAAGACGATGGGGGCAATGGACTCGCTTTTAGAGTTACACAAAGTGAAACCCCATTCGACATGGGCGATGAGCTGATTATTAATCTTAAAGATGCAAAGATTCACTATTATGATTATGCTGGGATATTGCAAATGATATTCTCAAAAACAGATGTAGAGGTTAAAGCGCAGAACGTGAAAATTACTCCTAATGAAGTTGCTATTGGTGAGTTGCAAAGTGATATGCACGATGGCACGCTTGTGAAAATTAAAGATGTGCAATTTAAAGATTATAAACGTCTTAACTATTACAGTGGTGAAGGAAATGCAACTAATCGTTTATTAGAGTGTGTTGATGGAGAGACTATTGATGTGAAAACAACAAAAAATGCTGACTTCAGGAATAAAGCACTACCTGCAGGAAGCGGTAGTATAATTGCAGTAGCATCGCTTTGTAAGGAGAAGTGGGAACTTCAGATACGCAACTTAGATGATGTGGGGGAGATGAGCAACGATGAGTCTACACGATTCCAACAAGAAGAACCTTCAGCTGAAGCTGATAAAATATCAATTGCTCATTTAAAGGCAACGCTTGCTGATAGAGAAGTGTATAGCGAAAATAGTTATATAGAAGGTGAAGTGATATTAAATGCATATAATAATAACGTACCCAACAATGTAGTTTATTTGGCTGATGAAACTGCTGGCATATCTTTAGTTTTTTCAGATAAGGATAAAGAGGATATTCTAACCAATGTACCCATTGGTGCAAAAGTGAAAGTACAACTAAAAGGTTTGAAAGCAAAAAAACTGAATGGGTTACTCCAAATAGGAGATGATGGAACCCTTGCAATGGAGGCTGTAGAGATAGTAGAGAAGAAGTCGTCCGATCCATTAAAACCTAAAGCAGCCACTATAAACGATGTATTGGCAGGTAAATACCAAGCAGAGCTTGTGAGAATAGATAATGTGCAGTTTAAGGAGATGAAGGTTAGATATGGCGATAGTCCATTTATTGTTGATGAGGCTGGTAAAGAGGCGCAAGTTTGCACAATTGATCAGGCTTACTTTGCAGGTCAAACAGTGAAAGAGGGAATGGGCGCAATTATTGCAGTAATAAGTGTTGATAAATTGCCACATCTATTGATAAGATCTGTTGATGATTTAGCAGCCATGACGAATGACCGCTTTGAAGCCTCTTCTTCTTTTATTTCGGTCAGTAAAAGTGAGATTGTTCTTGAAGGTAAAGCAGGAGTAGAAAGCATCATTATTACTGCCAGTGTAAATTGGTTGGCATGGACAGATGCATCTTGGTTGTCAGTTACCCCTGCTAATGGTTTGAGTGATGGAGAGATAACTATTAGAGCAAAAGAGAATGAAGGGAAAGAGAGAAAAGCTACTATAATTGTTACCAATGGCGAAATAATAAAAACTATTGAAGTAACTCAAAAGGATGTTGAAGCAAGCAGTGGAGTTTGCAAAGATTTGTTTTTCTCTGAATATGTAATGGGGAGTAGTTACAATAAATATTTAGAAATATATAACGGAACGGGTGAAACAGTAGATTTATCGGATTATATAATTGAACTATACAGTAATGGAAGTAAAATGGTTAGTAGAACAGAGTTTCTTATGGGATCTTTGAAAAATGGAGAAGTTTTAGTTCTTCAACACCCTGATGCTATAATTTATAAAGGCTTTACATTGTCATCAACTGCTATTTACTTTAACGGAGACGATGCTGTAGCACTGGTAAAAGTGATAGGTGATAATTATATTGATGTTGATATTATTGGCTGTATTGGCGAAAGGCCAGAAAAAGAATGGGTTGACCCTAAAGATAAAAAATTAACTACTTTGAAAAAAACATTGGTAAGAAAACCATCAGTGCGTGGTGGTGTTACAAAGAATCCTAAAAAAGGATTCCCAACCTTAGGAACAGAGTGGATTTCGTATCCTATCGATACATCAGATTATTTGGGAAGTCATACTATGGATTGAGATAGATTTTCCAGTGTTAATAACAAAAGAGCAATAAGGTGGTGACTTATTGCTCTTTTGTTATTATTATACTTTGTACTGTATAACTATTATTTTCTAATATTCGCTTCTTTCACCAAATAGAGGTATACTGGGAAGTGGTCGCTATATCCACCTTGGTATTCTCCACCAACAATGGTTCTGAAAGGATAGTTTTTATAAGGACCATCGCTTTGCAGCAAAAACTCTTTGTTGAAAACAAACGCGCTGTTTTTTGTTCTCGGATCAGTATAAATTTTAAATGTTTTGTAGTCTTTACCCACCAAGTTTCCATTTACTACAAGTATATCGAATAAATTCCATACATCGCGATAGGCTAATGTGCCAACACCCTCTTTGTAAAGCTTAAGCATGGGAGTAAATAAATCGTTGTATTCAAGTTTTTTAGGAGATTCTTTAATCTTTAAACCCTCTTTTATACTCTTGCTTACAGGGTCGTCATTGAAGTCGCCCATTAAAATAACTTTTGCATCTTTGTTTACAGCCAATAGTGAGTCGCTAACTTGCCTCATTACTCTTGCAGAAGCAAGTCTGTTTGGCATCGATTTGGCTTCGCCACCCGATCGAGAAGGCCAGTGAGCTACCAGAAAATGAAAAAGTTCTCCATCTATATAGCCTGTTGCTCTAAGAACATCGCGCGTAGCGTATCCGCTTGGCAGAAACACCGGGTGTGCGAAGCTCTCTGTGAGTTGAAATACGTTTTTTGCATATATTAGCCCAACATCAATACCTCGTCTATCTGGCGAGTCAAAGTGGGCTATCCCATATCCTTTGTCTTTAAGCAGAGGCATATTTATTAAATCTTCTATTACACCACGGTTTTCAATTTCTGCCAAACCCAAAATTTCAGGTCCACCTTTCGACCCTACTTGTGAAATTACAAAAGAAAGGTTTTCAAGTTTTTCGTTGTATCTTTCCGTGTTCCATTTATTCAAACCTTGGGGAGTAAAATCTTCGTCTCTAACATCAGCTTGGTTTATTGTGTCGAATAAGTTTTCAACATTGTAGAAGCCTACCGATAGCCTTAAGTACTGCTTATTGCTTTGAGCGTAAGCCGATAGACAAAAAACAATTAATAAAGCAAGCGTTAGCAAATTAAGTCTCTTCATAATATTATAATTGTTTGTTTTGATATGTAAGTTTTAAAATGTTCTTTCATGTTAACAAATATAGAATTTATTTCTGTAAATGAATGTTGTTTTCAAAAATAAATTGTACTTTCGTGTAATTGAAAAGATTTAACTCAAATTGAGATGTATATTTGTATCACTATGTTATTTGATGCAAATAATGAAAAACCGTTTAATTTGATTTTATTATTAACCCATATATTAAAACTATTATGAGTAAACTATCACGCATTATTGGACTTATCTCGATATTGATGCTCGGGATTTTGCCTGTTTTGTCTCAAAGCTTATACTTAAGAGGTACTGTAGCTGATGAGTCTTCGGGTAATCCAATTTCTTTTGTAACTATATCAGTTTCCAGTATTACAAGCTCTGAAGAAAGTGGAATGGATGGTACTTTTGTTTTCAGCAATCTATCTGAGGGCATGTATACTATTCAGTTTTATGCTTCAGGGTATGAAAATTTAATTATCGAAAGAGAAGTTGTTTCTCCCGGTGTTAATTTGGGTACAATAAAGCTTAAACCTTCTATAGGGGGAGGACTCTCAGATTTACTTGTGATGGATTTGGAAATTGAAAATGACGTTCAAGAAATGTCCCCCTTGCTATCTTCATCACGCGATGTCTTTAATAATGTTGCTTCTTACACATTGAGCCCTGCAAGATTTAGTCAAAGAGGCTATGAGGGTAAATATTCAGATGTATATTTGAATGGTCTCAAAATGAATGATATGAATTCAGGGAATGTCATATGGTCGCTTTGGGGTGGAGTAAATGATGCTACTCGTAATCAGGAAAACTATTTTGGACTTGAATCTGGGAACTTTGCTTTTGGTAATGTTGGTGGAGTAGGTAATGTAATAACAAGAGCATCTAAATTTAGACCTGGTACACGTTTAACTTATTCAATGAGTAATCGCACTTATACTAATAGAGCAATGCTTACTCACGCTACAGGTGTTATGGACAACGGATGGTCGTTGGCTCTTTCTACATCTCGCCGATGGGGAGAAGGTGGTTATGTTGATGGTGTATTTTACGATGCATGGGGATATTTCTTAGCATTAGAAAAGAAGTTTAATAATGAACACTCAATTGCTTTCACTGCTGTTGGAACTCCAACAGAGCGCGGTGTAGCAAATGGTTCTACACAAGAAGTATATGATTTAGTGGGTTCTAACTTTTATAACTCTAACGTAGGTTATCAAGATGGTAAAAAATGGCGTAATGCACGAGTTAGAGATAATCACGAACCAATTATGTTGCTCAATCACTATTGGGATTTTAATGTAGATACAAAACTAACTAC
>CAZIUT010000140.1:0-5543 GCA_964542545.1 uncultured Dysgonomonadaceae bacterium
TGATAGAGAAACAATAAATAAATGAATCAAAATAATTCGCAACTTTCGCAGAGTTAACTTATCTTTATTGTCTAATAAAATATCTGCCATGATACATTACAAAAAAGGAGCTCTAATATATATTGAGCACATTTATAACGAGAAGCTCAACAAAGCAATAAATCAAAACTACAACTTTATTCAAAATGTTTTTGAAAGAATTGATATCCCTTTTGTTTATCTACCAAAACTATTAATAGATAGTCATTTCAATAAAGTATTAAAATACAATCACCCCTATCTTAAAGAATCGCATCACAACCACACCAATAAGTTATACCATGTTATAAACAATAGCCTTAATCTAACAATAGATGGTCCTACACTTATACACCTATCAAACAATGGAGATGTTACACACCAATTTCCCATACCAACTTCTGAGGTGTTTTCCTCACCTAAACTGCTAGTTTTATTTTTAGATAATATTAGGCATAAAATAAGTCCAATAATAAAAGACGATGAAGAATCCATACGATTCAGAACAACAAAAGAAACTATTTTTTCTTCATTTGATCTATTTAATGAATCATTTGACTCACTTCTTGACGAACCAGCAACTCCTTCTAAAAAAGATATACAACTAAGTAAGTCATACGAAAAGAAAGAATTAAAGGAAAAAACTGCTGAAAATCTTTTTGAAGAACAGGCTTTTAATATTTCCCATGATTTAAAACAGCAAATTAAAGAGCTAAGCGAGGCTGGTTACCTCTCGCATCTAATAAAATACTTAGAGATACTACAGCAAGCAACCCGAAAGTTGAGTCGCTTGAAAATTTCAGCAGATTATAAGATGTATCTAATGGACTACGAGATGAAAGAAGTGATAATGAGTCCACTTCCCAAAGCTCTTTACCTTATGTTTTTAAATCATCCACAAGGCATCTCATTTAAAGAGCTACCTGAATATCGTGCAGAGTTAATGGAGATATATAAAAACATATCGCTCAGAGAAAACCCTATCAAAGCAAGAATTAGCATTAAAAAACTCACTGACCCTTTTGACAATTCTGTTCATGAAAAATGCTCAAGGATAAGAGAAGCATTTCTAAGAGTGGTGGCAGAAGATATTGCTGAGAACTATTATATAACAGGTGGAAAAGGTGAAGTTAAAAAAGTGATATTAGACAGAGAATTACTGGTATATGACAGGTAATTGACATTGCAAGGCTTGCAAATCTTCAAACTCAATTCTTATTACTCATATCTTTGTGGAACAAACATCTTAAAAATCAACAGATATGGAAAAGAATTATTTGAGAATCATTTTTGTTATTGACGAAAGCGGTTCAATGCAAGGTTTGCAATCGGATGTTATTGGTGGATTCAATAACTTTATTGAAAAACAGAAATCAAAACCTTACGGAAAAGTAGATGTTACTCTCTACAAATTTAACAACCAAAGTTCCAAAGTTTTCAGTAACCTTCCGTTGGAGAAAACTCGTTTAATAGACAGAAGAGACTACAATCCAGGAGGGCTTACTGCCCTTTACGATACAATTGGAATTGCCCTAAACGAAGCAGAGAGGCATAACCAATATTTAAAAAAAGAGGAAAAACCCGATATGTCGATGATGGTTATAATAACTGATGGGCAAGAAAACGCTTCACGCGAATACAGTGCACACACTGTGAAGCAATTGATTGAGAAGCATGAAAGAAATGAAAATTGGCAGTTTATATATTTAGGCGCCGACCTTAGAAGCTTTTCCGATGCAGATGACTTGGGCATTACCCATAGAGCATCATCAAGCAAAGCCAAACTGAAAGAAAAATTTGATAAAGTTTCTGAGCATACAGCTTTCTTCAGAAATGCCAATCTAAAAAAAGACATGGATTTTTTGATGAAAAACTTCATAGGTAATTTGGAAGATGACAATAATGATGATAAATAAGTAAATGATATATACAGAGTAAATATCAATGAGAATGTCTGATATATTATAATATTGATTTGTACAGATAACTTATGAATTGTCTCTACAACTCTTTTCACACACCTACATTAAATGCCATCACAATTAAAACGAAAAAGTATTGAAACCTATTGTCAATTTTAGGACAGGATAAAACTTAAAGCTTTCTACTTTATTATTTATATCATCTATAACAACTCCTACTTCTTTATTTATATCATTATAAATAGTTGTTACTTGGGTGTTTATTTCGTTGAAGTACATATCTTTATGCTCTTGAGTAACATTTGACCCAAAATCTATGTTCCCTACATTGAGCCCAGTGGGCATGGTGTGTTTTAAAGTAAAGCCGCCTATATAATAGGTTCCAAGCTCTAAAGCAAAAGAGACTTTTTTATTTTGAGGCACAAAACTACCCAACCCAACACCAATATAAGGTGTAATCGAGTTTTTGTAATCTATATCGATAATGAAAGGGCCTATATCTTCTTTATGAATTATAGGGTTAACCATTCCAACGTTTGGGACATCTCCACCTTTAAAAACAATATTAGTTGCTAATAATCCTGTGACATCTGAAGAAAACAGAGATTTCCCAACTCCTGCTGTTACATAAAAGAGTTTAAAAGGCTGATACCCTACAGCCACTGTTATTGCTCCGGTTTTAAAATTTCCTTCGGTATTAAAGACTATATCGTTACTATATGGGTTAGATATTACCACATTGGGATCTTCACCTATAAATCTTTCAATTCTATCTGAAGATAGATTAAAAGAAAGATACTCGGCTCCTGCTTTTACTGCAAACCTCTTTGTTGGTCGGTAATATATATCACCACCAAAGCCATTGGTAGATGCTTTAAAAGAAACACCAATTTGCTGATCAGAATCACTTGTTTGAGAGAAAGACCATGCCGAAAGGAAAACTGTAATAGCTAATAAAAAAGTTCTTTTGCTCATATTATCGTTTTAATAAAATTAGCACCTCACGCCCTTATATTTTCAATAACAATAAAAATCTTATTATTGTTCATAATATTTCACTCTATAAAAGCATATTAATTCAGTCTTATACGCAGAAACAGGTATAAAGATTATTGTTCACAATAATAATTATCTACTATATACAAATGAACATTCTTCCTCATAATTGGTTACATTAAACGCTATGAAAGCATTAATCATTTAATAATTGGACATACAAAGAAATTGATTTAGAATTGTGCTAAAAGGAATAAACATTGCTTATCAGTGCAACCTTTTTAAAAGAAATGCATCTATTATATAATAGGGACAATTTATTAAAACAACAAATTAAAACATATAACTATGAAGAAATTTTTACTTGCATTAGCTTTGATGCCGCTACTAATTGTAGCTTGCTCAAGCGACGATGACAAAACACCGTCGTCTGATTTTGATTACACCATAGATTTGCTTTACGGCGAATGGAGGTTTACTGGAGTAGAGGTAGAAGGAGTTCCGATAGACTTAACAGAACCGAAAATAGAATTGCATGTTGAACCCACTTTTTTGAGATTTAGCAAAGATGGCAAATCTCTTGATGCCGAAGGTATACTTGGCGAAGGTAGTGGAAAGTACACTACCGATAGTAAAACAATATACATCTCTATTGGTAATAGAAAAAGCAACTTTGAAGTGACCTCATTAGGAGCAACAACTGCAAAAATAAAACTCGACTCAAAGTATTTATCACAACTACCCCTTATTAACAATAAAATGGGCATGCTAACCGTAACCTTGAAAAAAGACCAAAAGCGTACAGAAGATTTCGCTTACAACATTGATATGCTTTATGGGAAATGGCGTGCAACAAGTATGGAAGGTGTTTACGATAACCCTATCAACTTAAAAGACCCAGTGATTGAAAAAACATATAAACCCACTTTCCTTACGTTTGAAGGAAAGGGAGTTTACTCCATCAAAGGTTTTCTAGGAGAAGGTTTAGGGAAATATGTAACCGAGGAAAACAACATTTACACCTTAGTAGGCAATAAAAACATAGAGTTTAAGGTAACTGCGTTAGAAAAAAACAAAGCACGAATTGAATTAAAAACAATTGATATTGATATTCAAGATGAAGACCTTAAAGCTAAAGAAAAAGTAATATTAGTATTGGAAAAAGAATAAAAACAGAAACTAAAAGATGCTTATTTAATAGCATTTTCATTACACTTAAAAAATATAACTTGAAGCGAGAAAGTAGAAATACTGTTCTCGCTTTTTTTATATATAAGATTTTTTGTCAAGACTAACGAGGAAGTCTACAACGTATATAGAATAAGATATACAGATTAATGGAAAGAGTCTCAGAATATATGTTTATAAGAAGTAACAGAAGAAAGTAAAGACCTAATGAAATAACTTTGATATTATTCCACAAACGAACCCGCAAAAGCTTTGACAGCAGCTATGAGCATCAAAACATTAAACAATAATACGTTAAAGTTGAAATCCACAATGCAAGATTGGAAAAAGAACAGTTGAATTGTCAAATCTACGACGCAAGATTAGAAAAATAGCAGTTGAATTTCAAATCTACGATGCAAGATTGGAAGAATAAGATATAAAAGTTGAATCTACGACGTCAAATTTGAGTTGTATGACATGAAACAACTATAACACACTACTATAGAAATACATAAATGCAGAGTATTGTCTTTCCCCCTTACTATAACATTAAAAACAATTGCAAATTTAATTTAACCAAAAGAAAAGAACCCTTATCCATGCAACGTTTTGCTCTAATACGCATCTACTAGACTAAGAACAGAAATTATTAATTCATTAAAAAAAACAATTATGAGAAAAATTTTAATTGCATTGGCTGTGTTGCCATTGCTAGCATTTGTATGTTGCTCAAGCGACGATGACGACAAAGTAAACACTCCTGAAATTGATTTTGCCCACAACATTGAGTTACTTTATGGAGAGTGGCGCGCCACTGGAGTAGAGTTGGGAGAAGAGTTGGGGAATTTAGTTATAGATTTAACTGAAACAAACGAAGAAGGAGAAGTGATTTTCACACCTACTTTTGTATCATTCGCAAAGGATGGCTCTTTTTCAAGTAAAGGTCTTATAGGCAAAACCACAGGAGAATATACAACTAAAGACAAAACAATTATTGCTGCTGTTGGCGAAAACAAAGAACACAAAATGAGCTTCGAAATGACTGACCTTAGCGCAGAAACAGCAAAAATTGTAATTGATGCAAGCGCGTTGGACATAGACATGATTCCTGAAGGATTGGGAAATGTGACAGTGGTATTGACCAAACAAGCAAAAGAAGAAAAGTAAAAACAATAATAATATATATTATTAGACGAAATGCCTAATTAGTGGCATTAAATCTAAACACTCTGTTCTTTTTAAGGGTGATAAAAGTAAAATAAATACTTTTATCGCCCTTTTTTTGGTCGATGACAGTCTTAGTTTTAGATATTAGCATTTAATTATATAAAACTGCTACCATGAATTACTTGACACCCCTCTCTGCCCCAATATACTTTAGAAATAACCTGAGTTCGATTAATATTTAGGGTAATTTTTATGAAAAAACCATTGTAA
>CAZIUT010000141.1:0-5543 GCA_964542545.1 uncultured Dysgonomonadaceae bacterium
ACTTATACTCATCTTTTACAGACGGTATACACAGAGTGTCGTTCGACCGAGTAGTGGAAGTAATGAAACAAACAGGCCACGACATCCCCACACTTTACAAAGAAACCAGTGAAGGAGGCTTAGCTTTAGGGCACGAGTTCACCAAAAAGAAGTTTAACAATTAAATATACTATAAGTAACTATGATTGATTATGTAAAAGGAGAAGTTGCCGAACTAACCCCTGCAACTGTTACAATAGACTGCAATGGCGTGGGCTACTTAGCACACATATCTTTGCAAACATACAGCGCCATTGGCGATAATAAAAGAGCTAAAATATATATTTACGAGTCGGTGCGCCAAGATGCTTTTGTGTTGTTTGGCTTTATCAATAAGCACGAGCGCGAAGTATTTATGCACCTCATCAGTGTGTCGGGTGTGGGCCCAAGCACTGCAAGGGTAATGCTTTCTTCGCTTAGCTCAAAAGAGGTTGAAGCCGCCATTGTATCTGAAGATGTAAACATACTTAGATCGGTAAAAGGTATTGGCGTGAAAACTGCTCAGCGTATAATTGTTGATTTAAAAGACAAAATCAAATTTAGCGACGAAGGCGAACTGGCCAATCTTGAAAAGGTTGCCGCTCCTGCTTTAGAGCACGAAGCTGTTTCGGCATTGGTTATGTTGGGTTTCACACAAGTGAAATCGCAAAGGGTAGTAGCAAAAGTAGCCAGAGAACTTCCAGATTCTACAGTAGAAGCTATCATTAAAGAGTCGTTGAAGAGATTGTAATTATGAATATAGTTATGTAATAATTTGCGTGTTATAATAGCAGTAACAAGTACATATAAAGAGGACGAATTTTGATATTCGTCCTCTTTGATTATATAAGATTGTATGAAACTAGAAAAACTACAATTTCATTTCATCAATTGTTTTCCCATCCATATCAAACACCTTTATACTTGCCCCTTCTTTAGTAATCTCAACTTTTGTTGCTGTATTATTGCTACCAATAATTAGCGGAAAAGCATAGATATCTTCATTCTCAGGAAAGTATTTATATTTATGCAAATGCCCTGCCAACATCAAATCGATACCAGCATTGTTCAATATGGGCAACCACATTTTAGTAATATGCTGTTCGCCATGCCACCCATCGGCCAGTGGTGGGATATGAGTAACCACTATACGGTATGAAGCATTTTTAAACTCATCAGAAGTTACCACTTGTTGCAACCACTCAGCCTGTTCTTCTCTATAGTTGTCATAATCATTCAAGCCTGCATACACAGGATGATCATCAGGCTTGTCTTCTCCACTATCTAAAAACACAAAAAACACAGGTCCTTGCTTTAAAGTATAGTAATAGCTATTATCTTTTCGGGGAAAGTAATGTAACAGATTACGCGAAAACCTACCACGAGTTTCATGATTACCTCTCACCAACCAAAAAGGCTTTTCGCTGGCAAATACTTCAACGCTCTTATCTATAAAGTTATGAAAAGGTTGATCTTCATTGGCATAATAATCCATCATATCGCCTGCATATATAACCATGTCTGCTGAAGCAATATCGGCATGATGAAGCAATCTTTGCAATTTATCGTTATTGCCATGAATATCGCTAATTTCTATAAAGATCAGATCCTCGGCAGAAATATCTAAAGTAGAAAACCGAAAAGAATCCGAAGCAATAGAATCACCATATACAACCGAATAAGGGTCAAACTTTGTTATCTCTTTAGAGAAAAGTCTGTAGGTATACTCTTTTGCTGGATTTAGATTGTCAATTCGTATTGTGTGAAATGTATTGTTTGCCATCTTCATACCATGCTCAATGTTGTAAATATTACGAGCATACCCATTATCGTCTGTTAGCTCTATCCACGAGAAAGATGGCTCGTTGGTTGTGAAAACAATTGCTACACCAGTCTCACTCACATCTTGAATATATGGTCCATGAGAAAAACTAAACTTCGCACTATCTGCCTCTTGGCCAAACGCATATGCAAATAACAAAGTTAGCGTGAAAATAAAAAAAGTCTTTTTAAACATAGTAAACTCCTTCTGTTAAGTAAAACAATATTCTGAGAAATTCTATATCTTATGATATAAAAGTAAAAGTAGTAAAAAAACAACATGATTGAAAATTTTTAAGACTTTCAACAACATCATATCATATAAAACACAAGAGGTTTGTTTATATTTGCCATTATAAAATAAGCTATAACAATCTTGAAGATTATAAACCTTACACACAATAATAAAACACAAAACAACATGAAATCAAACAAAGTACTCGACGCATTATTAGGTGTTGCAGTTGGAGACGCGGTTGGTGTTCCATACGAGTTTAGTACAAGAGAAGCAATGCAAGCAAACCCTGCAACAGATATGATTGGGCATGGCACATACAACCAACCAAAAGGAACTTGGTCTGACGATAGTTCGCTTACATTCTGCTTGGCTGAATCATTGATAGATGGGTATGACCTGAAAAACATGTCTGAAAAATTCATCAAATGGGTAGATGAGGCTTACTGGACAGCACATGACCAAGTTTTTGATATTGGCATTACAACTTCTATAGCTATTTCAAGATTAAGAGAGATAATTGAGGAAGGGAATTTAGAAGAATTAGAGAAACAAAAAGATTATGAGCAGGCAAGAGACAATGGCAACGGCTCTTTGATGAGAATAATTCCATTGCTCTTTTACATAAAAGGGCATCCAATCAAAGAGCAGTTTGATATAGTATGGGAGGTGTCTGCTTTAACGCATCGCCACATAAGAGCCGCAATGAGTTGTATGATATACTTAAAGTTGGCTGAGAAGTTATTGGAAGGGAAAAACAAGATAGAAGCCTACATTGAAATGAGGGGTGATATTGCTGACCTTTGGAGTGAGATAGAGTTTGAAGAACCAGAAAGAAAACACTTCGAGAAATTGATTCAAAACGATATTAGAGAAACTAAGATAGAAGATTTGAAAACGGGTGGATATGTAATTGAGGTGTTGGAATCGAGTATTTGGTTTTTCTTAAACAGAGATTCTTATAAAGACACTATTCTTTCAATCATAAACTTGGGTCACGATACGGATACTGCTGCTGCCATAGCAGGTGGATTGGCAGGATTGTATTATGAACAGAAAGAAATACCCAAAGAGTGGGTTGCATCTATTGCACGATTAGATGATATTGTGGAGTTGGGAGAAAAGTTGAATGAGAAGTATTGTAAAAGACAATAAATTCTATATATTTGTCTTGCATAAATTATCGGAATATTTTACTAAAATGAAATACTAAAGTTGATGAAAAAAGAACCTTTTGTTTATATTTGTTTTCCTAAGTACAGTTGCATTTGGACAAAAACACAAAGTGTTTCATACCTCTGTGTGTTATGATATGCTATGCAGCTTTGATAATTATGAAGAGCTAATTACAAATCCATTTTTTAATAATATATTGGCAAAAGATTCAACGTTTAAAGCTGACATAAAGTCAATTAAACAAAATGTTAGACCTTCAAATATCTGCAACTTGTATGCAAGTTTACCTTCAGATAAGAACAATATAAAAGAATGCTTCTTGTTTTTAAAAGCTCTAAGAAAAGAAAATATTCCTGAAGAGTTTATGGGTCAATATGTGGAAAACATATTCAGTGTAATGCCACAGATTTTAAACGTTGTTGAAAAACTGATAGATGCTAATTATCAAAAGTATTGGGAAGAACAAGTTTATCCAAATTTGAAACAAGATATTGACAATTTTACTTTTGAAGAAGGAGTGTTAGATAAAATTCACGAAGAGCTGATTAAAATGTCAGGAAACGGTAATTTAAACGATGAGTATTCAAAAATATTCATATTGAATATTGACAATGCTTTTTCGTTAAATGATGGTACATTCTGTTGTACTTCAGCATTGCTTGATAAAGAAATTGCAAAAAATTATCGAATAGACTTCATTCAGGTCTATATACACGAAAACTTACACAGGTTATACTTATCAAAAGATATAATGCGCATATTAGAAAAATTGTATAAAGAGGATGCTTTTTATAGAAAGAACGAAAATATTGCAAGAAGTTACGGTGAAGGAATTAATGAAGCTTTTATTGTAGCAGCAGAAACTTATATTTCTCGAAAACTAGGTTTAAAAAATGACGAGGATGTATTCTTAGAGTTTAAAGAATACATTGACGGTAGCTTGATACTTGCTCCAATAATATATTCATTTCTTCCTCTTAAAGAAAACAAGCAACCATTCGATAGTTTTTTATTAAGCCTGTTTGAAACTGAAAAAATAAAAAGTGGCAATATCGAAAAGCATTACAATGAAATAATGAGAAGACTACAAAACAATACCTAACAACAGGATGTAAATCTTGTACAAAATGCATTTTTGCTTTCACTAACAATAACAAGCTACACCTCAAACACAAAAGCCTCATTCTTCAATTCATAATTCTCATCTGCTATTGATGCATTGGAGAAAGTGGTGTGCTCAGTTTTCTCTATTCCATAAGCATCGTGAATATGCCCAAAAAGATGATATTTGGGGCGAATGGTTGACACAACGTCTAGCAACTCTCTACAACCAAAGTTGTAAGGACCCGCTTTATCCAAGATACCATAAGGAGGTTGATGAGTAATTAAAATATCAGTGCTGGATGGAATTTTCTTTATTAAATCGAAATATACACCACTTAAATTTTCTGAAATAAAAAGTGGTACTCCCCAAAACCTCAACCCCTCTATAGTAAGACCACTATGAAGAAGATAGTAACAATTACTGGGTAATAGCTTTTGAATTTGCTTAGCATCCTCCTCTTCCATATAGGAGTCGTGATTGCCTCCAACCAATATTTTACATCGATATTCCAACTTAATAAACCAGTCAATAAAATCAGTAAACTCACTCTCAGTACCAGCAAAACCAATATCTCCAGAATGAACAATGATATCTGCTTTGGGTAAATCTGTGAGTGCTCGGTGATGTCCGTGTGTATCGGAAAGGTGTAAAATATGCATAAGGTTGTTTTATAAAATAAAATAGTATATGTTCTTAGCTTTACCATTTCAATATTAAAACTTGTAAAACTAATATACTCGTCGTAATTAATATGCGAAAAAAGGGTGCTCAATTTTTTTTGAACACCCTCTATCTATTTATAAATCACATAACACGATAGATTTTCGTGTTATTGATATTTCGCACAAGTAGCAAATCTAATTACCCAGCCCCTTGTCTATAGCTTGTATAAGATATTCTATTTGACTCTTTGCTCTTTCATCTTTTGCTCTTTTGCTTCCTCTGCGCAACTCTTTGCGAGTAGAAAGCAAATGCTTGTAGAATACTTCTGACTGATCTTTATTAGTCAGGTATTTAATTGTTGTGAGCACATCAAATGATGTAGACGATGATAGAAGCGGATCTATATTATCACCCTCTATTTGGCTTATAGTTCCATTAAATGAAGCTTCTACAGTTTCCCTTGCCGTCATTGCATTTGTGTTGTCTGTTATTATCTCATTAGGATAACAGCGTGCTCGAAGGTTT
>CAZIUT010000142.1:0-5439 GCA_964542545.1 uncultured Dysgonomonadaceae bacterium
CACCTTTCCCCATTGTCGGAATTGGTGCATCAGCTGGTGGATTAGAAGTACTAGAGCAACTACTGCAAAATGTGCCCTATAATAGCGGAATGGCTTATGTGGTTATTCAGCATTTAGACCCTACTCAAAAAGGGATGCTTCCAGAAATACTTCAACGAATTACTAAAATGAACGTTCTTCAAGTGGAAGACCGAATGAAGATAGAGCCCAACTGTGTATATGTTATTCCACCCAATAAAAGCATGTCAATCTTAAAAGGAGTACTCTATTTGTTCCATCCTATCGAGATAAGAGGTATGCGACTTCCTATTGACTTTTTCTTTCGCTCTTTGGCAGATGATCAGAATGAACTTGCTGTTGGTATAATACTCTCGGGAATGGGATCTGATGGGAGTATTGGTATTGGAGCAATTAAAGAAAAGCATGGAATTGTAATTGTGCAAGAACCCAAAACAGCAAAGTTCGATAGCATGCCGCGCAATGCTATTAATACAGGTTATGCAGATGTAGTTGCACCTCCTGAAGATATTTATTTAAAACTGACAGCGTATCTTGATCATATACCATTAGTAAAGTCTAAACTAAACGAAGGGGTTAAAAGTAAAACTGCATTAGAGAAAATTATTATCTTATTACGCACACATACAGGAAACGACTTCTCTCTTTACAATAGCAATACCATCTACCGCCGTATTGAAAGGCGAATGAGTGTGCATAAGATTGAGGAGATGAACTCATATGTCCACTTCTTGCAGAAAAACCCAAAAGAAGTACACATACTATTTAAAGAGTTGATGATTGGTGTAACTAGTTTTTTTCGCGATGCCTTAGTTTGGGATAAACTAAAAAAAACAGCCCTACCAGCTATGGTTGGCAAACACAAACCAGGTTCTACAATAAGAGCATGGATTCCTGGGTGTTCAACTGGTGAAGAAGCTTATTCTCTAGCCATTATATTTAGAGAAATAGTAGAGAAAATAAACCCACATGGCGGTTTTTCTCTGCAAATATTTGCAACCGATCTTGATAGTGAAGCTATTGAAACAGCTAGAAAAGGCATTTTCCCTATCAATATTGCAGCCGATGTATCGCCAAATCGTTTGAGTCGGTTTTTTACTAAAACTGAAGAAGGATATCGCATAAACACCGAAATACGAGAAACAATTGTGTTTGCACAACACAATATACTCATGCATCCACCATTTACAAATATCGATTTTATTTCGTGTAGAAACCTACTTATTTATTTAAATACTGAATTACAAGAAAAAGTACTTGGCCTGTTTTATTACAGTCTCAACCCTGAAGGAATATTATTATTGGGTAATTCTGAGTCATTAGGCTCCCAAAGTCACCTCTTTACAACTGAAAACTCAAGACTAAAAATATACAAACGTGACAGTTCTTCTCTTGATCCCGAGTTATTCGATTTCCCTTCTTCCTTTTCACGATCTAAGCTATTAAACTACGACAACAAAACAACCAATAAACCTATAGTGAATATTCAAACACTTGCAGATGAGTTGCTGCTTAAAAAATTTGCACCTGCAAGCGTTTTGGTAAATGAAAATGGTGATATTCTGTATATTAGCGGACGTACGGGAAAATATCTAGAGCCAGCAGTAGGAAAAGCAAACATGAATATTTTCGCTATGTTGCGACTAGGATTCCGTAATGATTTTGCCATAGGCTTTCGCAGAGCAATTATAAAAAAAGAATCTGTTGTTTTGCAAAATGTAAAAATCATTGCAAACGGAAACACAACTACATTAAATGTTACTATACAATGGATTGATAAACCTGATGACTTGTATGGAAAGATATTGATAGTTTTTACTGAAGTTACTACTATTTCCGAAAGTAAAACAGCTATACAGATAGACAAACAACCTATAGTAGATATAAGAGAAAAAGAGCTAGAGAAGGAGTTACAACATGCTCGCGAGGAAGTGCAAAACATAATGGAGGAGATGCAGACCTCGCAAGAAGAGTTGCGATCGACCAACGAAGAGTTGCAGTCGACCAACGAAGAATTGCAATCTACTAACGAGGAGCTAACTACCTCTAAAGAAGAGATGCAAAGCTTGAACGAGGAGCTACAAACTGTAAATGCTGAATTGCAATCGAAAGTAGATGACTACACGCAGATACACAACGACATGAAAAATCTACTTAATAGTACCGATATTGCCACCTTATTTCTCGATAAAGAGTTAAACATACGTAGCTATACAGATAAAGCAACCAATTTTTTCAAAATTATAAAAAGCGATGTTGGTAGACCATTAACCGACCTAGTTTCAAAACTTATTTACCCCAATTTGGTTGAAGATGCTTTTGAAGTTTTAAAAACACTTATATTTGTTGAAAAACAAATTCCTACAAACGATGGTAGATGGTTTTCTACACGTATTATGCCTTATCGCACTTTGGATGATAAAATTGATGGGGTGGTAATTACCTTTATCAGTATTTCAGAATTGAAAGAAACAGGTGACAAGTTAATAGAAACAAAACAATTAAACAACTTACTGCTCCAGTCAACCCAAGATGTAATTATACAACTATCTCTCAATTGGGAGATAATAGAGATTAACTCTGTAGCAGAAGAGTTTTTAGGAGTAAAGCGCAACGAGGTTATCAATAATAGTTATATACAGCTATTTGTTCCTGAAGCTGAGAGGCATAAAACGGAACAACATATGAACCAACTGTTGAAACAAACCTTTAAAACTAAAATAAAGACACCAACAATTATAGCCAGAGCTGTTGAAAAGGAAATAGAATGGACAGTCAATGTTATTTTTGATAATATAAAACAACCAATAGGAATAATAATTACAACAAAAATATAGAACTATGAATATAGAAGAGATTGATTTTACAGATACACAGATGTTGCGCCAAAAAGCCGAGGAGCTAATAAAAGAAAGGCAGTTAGAGGCTGATATTTTACAAAAAGAAGCCGACGCACAAAAGCTCCTTCACGAGTTGCAGGTACATCAGATAGAATTGGAGATGCAAAACGAAGAACTTCGCCAAGCATATGAAACTGCTGAGGCGGCTCTGAAAAAATATACCAGAGTATTCGATTTATCAATCGTTGGATATTTTATGATTGACAAGAAAGGTACAATTCTCAATCTTAACTTCACAGGAGCAGATACACTCGGGGAGCGGCGTTTTAGCTTAATAAACAGCAACTTCAAGCTCTTCCTTTCTGAACGATCAAAGTCCATTTTCAATGACTTCCTCAAAAGAGTATATACAAGCTATACAAAAGAGTCATGCGAAGTGGTGTTAGGCACAAGCAAAGAAGCATCCCGACCTATATATATAGAAGGAGTTGTGACTGAAGATCATCAAGAGTGTCTTTTATCGGTAATTGATATTTCAAGCTTCAAAAAGTAAATGATATAGTTATCACTCTATTTATACTATAAATAAGATTGACAATGAAACGTAGCAACATAACAAACAACTTTCCTATTGTTTGCCTAGGTGGTTCGGCTGGTGGCCTCGACGCCTATATTCGATTGTTAAAACATCTGCCCAATGATATGAATATTGCCGTTGTTATTGTTAATCACTTGAGACAAGTGTCAACACTTCTTCACAAAATACTTCCAAAATACACAACAATGCCAGTTGAGCTAATAACAGAAAAGCTAGACATCAAGCCCAACCATGTATTTATTATTCCCGAAAAGCGCGATTTGCATGTTTTAGATGGTGAATTTCGTTTAAAACCTATATCAAAGCCTTGGGGATGGCCTGATGTTATTACTGTTTTTATGAAATCGCTCACAGAAAACTGGAACGGTAAGCTGATTGCCGTCATTGTTTCGGGTTACGATGGCGATGGTGCTGCTGCGTTATGCGGAATAAGAGACGTGGGAGGTATTACTATTGCACAGCTACCCGAAACCGCTAGTCAACCAGATATGCCCGAAACTGCAATAGCAAGCGGTTGCATTGATTATGTTCTTTCGCCTGAAGAAATTGCTTTGAAAATTGTGAGAATTGCACACACAGAGTTAGATAATAATTGAGAGTTTTTTATGTAATATGTGAATCATGTAACGTTTTCCTTAAATAGTATAACAATTATCACTCTCTGTTTTATTACTTTTATGCAAGTAATAAAACTTTAAAAGTAGAGATCAATGAAAACAAAGAAAAATAATACATTTCAGAAAGAATCGCAGATTGAATACTCTCCAAATAATAAATCCAAAAGCACAGACAATTCTTACAACACTAATAAAACAAAAGATAAATTTATTGTTGATTGGCAGATGCAAGAAGAAAGGTATACATATGAGATTAAAATATTGAAAGCAGAGAGTTTTACAATAAATAAAAGTACTTTTTTCATATAATGTGTGAATCATGTAACTATTGCCTTAAATAGTATAACAACTATCGCTCTCTGTTTTACTACTTTTACACAAGTAATAAAAATTTAAAAACAGAACAATATGAAAAAGCAATTTTTAATTATAATAATGCTGATTTCAGCAAGTGCATTCTTTGCACAAGGACCTATATCACAAGGGCAGTCACAAATAAATGTGGGAGTTGGACTCTCTTCTCGAGGAATACCTGTTTATCTAGGTTTCGACTATGGCGTTCATCCCGATGTAACATTAGGAGCAGAACTTTCTTATCGCAAATACGATGATAACTGGAAAAGCAACAAATATGACCACTCAATAGTTGGTATCTTAGGAAATGCTAATTACCACTTCAACAGTATATTAAATATTCCTTCGCCTTGGGACTTTTACGCAGGTTTAAATCTTGGTTACTATTCATGGAACTCTCCTCGTAATTATGAAGGTTCATACAATTCTGGTATTGGTTTGGGCGCACAGATTGGTGCTCGATACTACTTTAACAATAACATAGGTGTAAACCTAGAGCTTGGTGGTGGAAACGTGTTTAGTGGTGGTAAATTTGGGCTTACAATTAAATTATAGTAAATAAAAAAATATCTTTTAAATACACTATCGAGAAAAATATCTAGCCACGTTAAAAGTAGAAGTCTTTAATAAGTGAACACAGTCTTCAACACTCCTACTTTTAATAATTATATCCCGCTTGAGGCGGGATATTTTTGTATCTACTCATAATATTTGATTGATAAAAACAGATACATAATTCACACAGTTTCTAGCGTTTTACGCTTTCTGTTATTAAGATTTCTAAATTGTGTTGGTGTAAGACCCGTATATTTTTTAAACTGATTTGAAAGATGAGCAATACTGCTGTAATTCAATTTCCAAGCTATTTCCGATAGATTTAGTTCGTCATAAATAATCAACTCTTTAACCATCTCAATTTTATGAGTCAAATAGAACTTCTCTATTGAAACACCATTATCCTCAGAAAAAACATTGGCAAGATAGGTGTAATTATAATCTAGTTTATCACTAA
>CAZIUT010000143.1:0-5362 GCA_964542545.1 uncultured Dysgonomonadaceae bacterium
ATGGCAAACACAACCTGATAAAAGGAGGTTCTTGGATTTCAACAGGAAACGAAGCTACCAAACATTCACGTTATGCATTTCGCAGACATTTCTATCAACACGCTGGGTTTAGAATGATTGAATCTGAAACACCTCTTAAAATAGAGAGTGCTGACTATGAAACAGATGCTGAGGTAACTGTTTCTTGTGAGCAAAACTGGGGTGATAAATTTACTTTGAATCCTTCTTACTTTAAGGAATTAGCAATTGTGGTGAAAACGTTGCTCGAAGATAAACCTTTGAAAACACTCCTCGATTTGAATGCCGACACCGGACGTTTTGCGTTTGAAATGGCATTACATTTTGATGAGGTAACAGCTTTAAATTTTTCCGCGCGATTTATTCGGGTTGCCATTCAGCTACAAGAGCAAGGTTTTATGCGCTATGTAATGAAAGATGAGGGTGAATTGGTTCATTATCGCGATGTTGTTTTAACTGACTTCGGACTGGGAGATAACAAAGATAATATTGTCTTTAAGCAAGATAATGCACAAAACCTAAAGCCTATTTATAAAGGATATGATGTGATAGTTGCTCCAAACTTATTGGAAGAACTAAATAATCCTATAGAGTTTTTGGCTTCTATACATACTCGCCTCAATGAGGGCGGATATCTCGTAATAGCATCAACTTATGAATGGAAAGATGAGGTTAGAGAAAATTGGCCTGGAGGTTTTAAAAAAGATGGTGAGCCTGTGACATCGCTTGATGGAATAAAAGAAATATTAGAGAAACACTTCAATCTTGAGCACGAACCCTTAGATTTAGAATCTAAAGTGAAGCTGTCGTCACGTATAAAAATGGATAAGTTATCTGAGATTACTCTTTGGAAAAAGAAGTAGAGATTGTTTTACAGATACCTACTTATTGGTATTTTAATTTTTGAAGTAACGACCGACACACGTCAATGAAATAGTGATTGATTTCATTGGCAGGTGTGTCGGTCATCTCATATATTATCGCGATACAAAAGCTCAAACCATATACCCTTCGTTGCAGACGAAAGGTAGTGTCCAAAGTAATTAACTAATGGCTCAACCTATTTCAGGACATTCGTTTTCAATTTTCCATTAAAGAGGCTTGTTCCTACGAAAACCACCTCAGAAACACACTTAATACTGGATCATTCTCCAACGGTCTTTTTTCTCCCTTCTCTTTTTTGGGGGCAAGCACATGAAGCCCTTTAGGGATTATTTTTACAGTTATCTCTTTACCAGCATCTATCGATTCTCCATCGATATGCATGGCACCTGATCTATTTCGTTTTATGACCAAATCAGAGGTAAGGAAATGTATTACTTTGTTGTTTTTGTGAAGGTTCTTTGTGAAGAGTTGAATGGTTGTTTGTGGCATTTCAAATGCAGTAATTGGTTTTATGAGTGCTACATTCATTTTCCCATCTTCCATATCAGCTCCAGGGGCAATATATGCCTCGTTGCCATATTGCGAAGCATTGGCACAAGTTACTACAAAAGCCCTCTCTTTTATGGTTTTGCCTTCGTAGGTTAGTTCATACTCTTCCGACTTGAAATCGATTACACTCTCAAGTATGTTTTTTACATATCCAATAGGGCCTCTCATTTTCTCATCGGCAAATCGTTCGCTCACAAAGGCATCAAAACCTACACCACAGGTACAAAAGAAGATTTCATCGTTGGCAATTCCATAGTCTATTTTGCGTTCATCTCCTTCCGATATTGTTTCAATAGATTTGTCAATATTCATAGATATGTGTAGGTCGCGTGCCAAACCATTGCCTGAACCCAGTGGTATTATTCCTAACACACAGGGGGTTCCCACCAGTGCTCTTGCTATTTCGTTTACAGTTCCGTCACCACCTGCAGCAATTACATACTTGAATTTTTCTTTTACAGCTTTTTTAGCTATCTCTGTGGCGTGTCCAACATAGCCTGTGTAGCGAATAACTACATCATATTTTTTGGGATCGAAAGCTGAGTTTATCTTAACCGGAATTGACTGCTTTCCACCTGTTCCCGACACAGGATTTATAATCACACAAACTTTTTTCTTAGGCATACTTTTCAATAATAGTTTGTGCAAATATACCTAATTCTTACTATTATCTCTGTTTTATTAATCAGAATTTGTGCTTTGTGGCATTGTTGGTTAACTTTGTCATCAAAAAAATGAACAATCCAATACAACAAAAGCCCGATAGCTTGATACTTGACATGGATGGGACTCTCTGGGACAATGTCAACACCTATGTTTTGGCGTGGAATGCTGCTCTTAAAGAGTTGGGGCACGCTGAGCAAGTTACCCGCGAAAGCTTAATGGGCTTGATGGGGAAAGAGGCTCGAGAATTGCTAGAAGCTCTTATCCCTAACGTGCCAGCTGAGAAGCAAGACTTGCTTTTTGACGAGGTGATTGTTCAATACCAAAAGTTGTTACCCACCATGCAACCTTACATTTATCCTGGTGTGATGGAGGGATTAAAACAACTGTATACGAAGTATAAACTTTTGCTTTTAAGCAATTGCGAAGAAGGCGGATTGGTAAACTTGATGAACCACACCAAAACAACACATCTCTTTTTAGATTATATGGAGCATGGGCAAAATAATATGCCAAAGAACCACAACCTCAAACTGCTGAAAGAGCGTCATAATCTCACGAGTCCTGTCTATATTGGCGATACTGAAGGCGATAGTCACGAGTCGGCTTTAGCTGAAGTTCCCTTTGTGTTTATGACCTATGGTTTTGGCTCAGCTGAGAAGTATCATCTCAAGTTTGATACTTTTAGTGAGCTTACCGACTATTATATGAATCTTTAAAAAATAGACAATAATAAAAGACAACTCCCATGCAATCAATATACGTTTTACTGGTTATTGTTGCCTACTTAGGCATGTTGATGCTGATATCGTATCTCACCAGCCGAAAAGGGACCGATAACGATGCCTTCTTTCGTGCCAATCGCTCTTCGAAATGGTACATTGTAGCATTTGGAATGATTGGTACTTCTATTTCTGGTGTAACTTTTATCTCTGTTCCTGGCCGCGTTAGCGCCATCGATATGACCTATATGCAAATGGTGATGGGGTTCTTTGCAGGATATCTGGTGATAGCCTATGTGTTGTTGCCACTCTACTACAGGCTAAATCTCACTACTATTTATGGTTATCTCGACCAACGATTTGGGCGCAACTCATACAAAACAGGAGCTTGGTTTTTCTTGCTCTCAAAAATTGCTGGAGCAGCAGCACGGCTCTATTTAGTGGCGTTTATTCTTCAGTCACTTGTGTTCAATGCATTGGGTGTTCCTTTCATTGTCACTGTTATTGGTATTATTTTAATCATCTGGCTGTATAGCTTCAAAAGTGGCATCAAAACAATTATTTGGACCGATTGGCTGCAAACGTTACTTTTCATTTCAGCATTGATACTTATTGTATGGCAATTGGCCTCGCAAATGGGTTTAGACTTTGGAGGCCTTGTGTCAGCAGTGAGAGAGAGCCCGCATTCGCGTATTTTCGAGTTTGAGAGTTGGTCAAGCACTCAGAATTTCTTTAAACAGTTTCTTAGTGGAATGTTTATCACCATAGTAATGACGGGGCTGGACCAAGATCAAATGCAAAAGAACCTAACCTGCAAAAACTTGAAAGATGCACAAAAGAATGTCATCTCCTATGGTTTTGCATTTGTGCCAATGAATCTGTTGTTTCTATCGCTGGGTGTTATGTTATTGCTATTTGCTCAGCAAAACGGCATTATGTTACCCGATATAGCCGATAATATTTTGCCAATGATAGTCAGTCAACATATGGGACCCACTGTATTGGGTATATTTATTGTGGGGATTGTAGCGGCCGCTTTCTCAAGTGCCGACTCTGCCCTCACATCGCTCACCACTTCGTATTGTGTAGATATTATGGGTATGAAAAACTCCAATGGTGTGAAGGAGTTAGAGAAAAAAAATACACGTATCCGCAGAATAACCCATGTAATAATAAGTGCTGTATTTATTGGTATTATCATGATTATTCATGCCATTGGGTCAGACAGTATTATTAATGTTATTTATAGAATGGCATCCTACACCTATGGACCTCTGCTAGGGCTATATATAGCAGGCCTTTACACAAAGCTGAGCCCTACAGACAAGTATGTGCCTTATATAGCCATTGCTGCTCCCATATTGTGCTACGTGCTTGAATTGGTGATGATGAGTGTGTATAATTATAAAATGGGATACGAAATGCTACTTATCAATGGCGCGCTCACCGTATTTGGATTGTGGATGATATCGTTGAGGAATAAAAATGTTGTATCTTCGTCAACTTCAATGAGGTAAACAACAACTAAAATAATAAAACTATGATTATAAAAAGTGCGGAATTTGTAATAAGCAACACCGACTATACCAGCTGTCCACAAGATGGCAAACCCGAATATGCCTTTATAGGCCGCTCAAATGTGGGCAAATCGTCATTGATAAATATGCTTACCAACAGAAAAGGATTGGCCATGACTTCGTCCACTCCTGGTAAGACTATGCTTATCAACCATTTCTTGATAAACGACCAATGGTATTTGGTGGATTTGCCTGGCTATGGATATGCACGTAGAGGAAAAGAAAACCGCGAACAGTTGAGGGTGATTATAGAAGATTATATATTGGAGCGTGCAGCCATGACATCGCTCTTTGTGTTGGTAGATAGCCGACATAAACCACAAACCATCGACTTGGAATTTATGGAGTGGTTGGGTGAAAATGGTATTCCTTTCTCTATTGTATTC
Organism: uncultured Dysgonomonadaceae bacterium; assembly: GCA_964542545.1. Classification (GTDB taxonomy): domain Bacteria; phylum Bacteroidota; class Bacteroidia; order Bacteroidales; family Dysgonomonadaceae; genus UBA2632. Next base: position 4,801 of record CAZIUT010000143.1, read on the forward strand.
ACCAAAGGTGACAAGCAAGGTGCAGGCAAGTTGAAAATGAATGTAAATGCCTACAAAACAGAGATGTTGAAATCGTGGGAAGAGTTGCCCCCCATATTTATTACATCGGCAGAAACTGGCTTGGGAAAAGACGAGGTTCTGAAATATATAGATACTGTAAATAAGAGTTTGTAAAATGTATTCAAAGCTTTTAGCTTTGAGCATTATTATTGGCTATCTATGATTTAATGCAATGGTAAAAAGGCCTATTGCAATAAATAATCTCTAATCAAAAACAACATCTTTCTTTCCATAGTATCTAGTAAACCATCACATAGTATTCTTGAATATAATTATCCTTTCTGAAAACTCTTATTTTAAGAGCTAAACTTTAAATCCACGCCTCTATATTTGAAAAACAAGCGTTGAATTTCAAATCTACGACTCAAGATTTGAAAATTAAGGGTTAAATGTCAAATCTACGACTCAAGATTTAAAAAATAAGCGTTGAATTTCAAATCTACGACGCAAGATTCAAAAAACAAGCGTTGAATTTTAAATCTACGACGCAAGATTTGAAAAA
>CAZIUT010000144.1:0-5352 GCA_964542545.1 uncultured Dysgonomonadaceae bacterium
CGGCTGCATTGGGTGCATCGCTATCGAAGTCGAGAAACTTTGCCAGCTGTTTTTTAATACCTTCTTGGTTTTTGTGTAGTGTTTCCTCGTCCAGTAGTTTTCTCTCTGCCGATTTCATTGATGGATCGCCAATCATACCAGTTGCTCCACCAATAAGGGCAATGGGTTTGTGGCCTGCACGTTGCAGGTGCTTTAGCATCATTACGCCCACCAAGTGACCAATGTGTAGTGAGTCTGCTGTGGGGTCTATGCCCACATATCCTGCAGTAAGTTCTTTCTGTAATTGTTCTTCCGTGCCTGGCATAATCTCTTGAATCATGCCTCTCCAACGGAGTTCTTCAACAAAGTTCATATCTATAATTGTATTTTATTTTTTTTGATTATACAAAGGTACATTTTTCTTTTAAGAAAACCTTGAAGGTGGATAGGGGTTAGTGGGTAATTGTTAGTTTTAAAGGTAAATGGTTTAGCTGTGAGCGCTGGACAGTGTGCATTGACGTATGAGTATCTTAAACAGTGTGTAAGAATCTTTAATAGACAATACGCTTCACTATCTCCTCTCTTTTACTCTTACTTTTTACCAAATAGTAGAAACAATGCCAAAATATTCATTATTTCAAGGCGACCAAGCAACATTTCGAAAGAGAGCACATACTTTGCAGCAGAAGGGAGTGCGGCATAGCTATCAAGCGAGCCTACAGAGCCAAATCCGGGGCCAACATTGGCAATAGATGCCAATGATGCCGAGAAGGCTGTAACGCCATCTATATCCATAAGAGTGAGAATGACTGTGACGATGAAAAAGGTAAAGGTGTATAAAAACAAAAAGCTTACAGCTTGTAGCTCCATTCCTTTATCTACTACTTCGTTGTCTATTTTTGATGCAAACACTCCTTGTGGATGATTAATGAGGCGTAGTTGATTTTTCAATACTTTAAAGAAGAGGAAAATCCTATCGAATTTGAATCCTCCAGCTGTAGAGCCAACCATTGAGCCCTGAGCAGTGAAATAGATGAGTATGACGATTGTGAATATTGGCCACACAGTGGTATCTACAGTTGCAAAACCGGTAGTAGAGACCAGAGATATTACTTGAAAAAGACTGTGGCGAAGCGAGTCGACTGCGCTATATAGATTTTCGTTGTAGAGTTTGTAGGCAACTCCCAAAACGCCTATTGCAATCAGTAGAAAATAGGCTCTTACGGGTTTTGAATGAAAAAGATTAGGCCTCTTACCAATAATGGTGATGTAGAGCATTCCGAAATGCAGACTGCTAAATATCATAAAAACAATAATGGTTAGTTCCATCCAAAAGTTGTTGTAGAAAGCCATGCTGGTATTTTTGGTGGAAAAGCCTCCTGTGGCTATTGTGGACATTGAGTGACAAATAGCATCAAAAAATGTCATGCCTAATGACCAAAGAATAATGGTTTCGAGCAAGGTGAGGGTTATATAAACTGTGCCAATGATGCGTGCTATTTGTTGTGCTTTGGTTTTGAAATTCATGCGCGACAGATTGGACACCTCTGTTTTGTAAAGGCTTGATCGCAAGCCTTTTGCTTGGGGCAGTATGAGTAGAACAAAAAGAATGACTCCCATGCCACCTATCCAATGTGTGGCCGATCGCCAAAAGAGGATGCCCTTTGGTAGCGATTCTATTTCGGTTAATATGGTTGCTCCTGTGGTGGTGTAGCCCGATACGCTTTCGAAAAATGCATTTGCAAATGTAAACTCTCCGCCCCACATAACATAAGGAATCATGCCCACTATGCAGGTAATGATCCACCCTAAAACACTAATGGCCAATCCCTCATTGAAGCGAATCTCATCTATTTTTTCGCTAAATACGAGCGGGAAGAGTCCGAGAATGGTGCATACTAGAGCACTATAAAACAGTGGCACTAATGATGTTTCTTTTAAGAAATAGGATATGCCTGCCGCTATATACAGAAACAGCGCATTGAAGAGTAGTACATGACCAATATATTTTATAATTGCTTCTTTTCTCACCTACTTTGTTTTGTTATATGATAGTATTCGCCTGATTAAATTGTTGATTTCTATTTGAAGGGTTTTCAATTCATCTTCCGATTTTATTTCTACTGCTATATGTGCCAGTGGTGGCTTGTAGCTTTGTGTAGCCTTGATAATTTTGTTTAATGGATTGACAAAGTGGTGCGAGATGAAAAAGTTGAGCAGCAACGCAAAAATAATTGCCGAGATGATGGAGACAATTCCAGGCATCATTGTTTGATAGAGGCTCTTGTGCATCTCATTTGCTTTTGAGTACATGCTGTTTTGATTTAGCTCCATCATGCTGGTTACAGCTTTTTTTGTTTCTATAAACTGGTTGTGCAAATCTTTGTAGGGCAATTGCTGGCTACTAACACTAATAGATGTTACGGAATCGAGCAGTGTACAGTAAGTTAAATATTCGTGTTCAATGTTTTTAATCAATTCCTCTTCGCCTGGTTCAGTTGCATTTTTTTTTATCTCTGCTATAGAGGGGGCAATAGTTTGGTGAGCAGCGTTTATTACAGTTGTTCCCTCATCTACCTCTCCAAGAAATAGCATTAGTATACCACTGTCTTCCCGTTCTAATGCGTCAATTACCTTGAGGGCGTGTTCGATAGATAGGTAGTTGTTGTCAATAACATCGCTAAATGAGTCGTTCATTTTGCGTAGTTCCCATATCGACATAAATCCTGCTATGAGTAGCATGAGTACCAAAAGCATAAAGCTTGAGAATATTTTAACCTTCAGTTTCTTTATCATCCTGTTCAATTGTGTTTATTGAATGTGAAAGTACTCATATTTTATGAGTCATTGGTAATAATTGGACGTATTTTTAATTATTCAAATGAAAATGCTTCGTGATATCTAAAGTAGCACCCAATGTAAAAATAAAAAAAGGACATCTAATTAAAGATGGCCTTTTTTTGTAGTAGTATTGTTTTAAGCTATATGAGCTTATTTAATCATCGATTGAAATGTAGCGTTGCTTCTGTATTTAGCAAATTCTAAATCTGTAGCTGCTTGCATTTTCATTGCGCTGTCGCGTTCTATTGCTGTGCGCAAGTTGTCAGCAACATCGTTAAAGTTGTTGGTGCGCGCTGCAATAACTGCCATTAAATAGGCTGTTGTAGCATCTGGGTTTTTGACAGATTTTAAAACTTCTGAAGCTTGGTTGTAGTTGTTAGTAAGTATTTGTGCCAATGCAGCGTTGTTCGTTTTAATATCGCCAAAAGCTTCTACAGCTTTTGAATACTCACCGTTTTTCAAGTACAATAGACCAAGTGTTTGCTCCATGTTTTTAGCACCTGATGCTCTACCTAATAGTTCTTGGGCTTGACCTGTTTCGTTTTTGCTTAGTGCAAGTAGTGCAAGGTTTACATGAGCCTCTGGAGCTTCTGATTTGATTTGCAATGCACGGTTGTATGCTTGCATAGCTTTGTCAAGTTGTCCTGCACGATAGAAATTTGATCCAATATTGTTCCAAGCGCGATAGTCTTGTGAGTAGTTTGCTGTAAGATATTGATATATTTTCTCTTGTTCGGTTGTGTTCTCAGTCAATGTAGCTGCATACATTAGCTCTTCTATATCTAACTCTTTTGGATTGTTTTTCCAAGCATCCATAATCTCATCGTCAGATTTTCCAATAATTTGGATGTTGGCAGTTAATCTTGAACGACGTAGTTGTGGTAATATAGTTTGAGCTAATTCTTCGAAAACAAAAGAGATGTTTTTGATCTCTCTTTCACGAGTTTCTGGATCTTCATACATAGATAATACGCGAAGAACTAAATCCTTGTCTTGTAAATTAGAAGCTTCAACCAATTGGCGGAAACCTTCCCAGTCTTCTGCAGTATAACGAGCATTGATTTCTGTGTTTATTTCTTCTTTTTTCATCTCTTGGTCAAGATATGTAGAAGTTCTTTTTTCACGTTCTGCTGCAAGTGGCTCATTGATATCAAGACCTCCATCAGGTGAAGCATAAGCAGATATTTCAATATCAACTTTTTGACGTTCGTCCATGTATGCTTCTTTTACACGTTTTTTCCAAGCTGCAATTTCACTTTTGCTCAACTCGCTTGATCTTAGATTGGCTTGCTGAATTAAGAAAAGAATGTTGGCGTCTTGTTTTTGCTGAATAATTCGTTGGAAAGCATCTTGAGCATCTGATGGCTCTGTGCTAAGTGCACTAGCTAAGGCTGATGTAGCTACTACTCCGTCTGCAACTTTTACTTCAGGAAGGTTTACTTGTTTGTTTTTGATTCTTGCATTGAAACGAAGGAATAGTTCCGACTCGCGCATTGCAGGCTCATATTCAAATTTTAAGTTCATGGCCAGGTTGCCACCTCTGTTTTTATGAATAACAATACCATTACCAGCAACTTTATCTCCTTGATATGTATATGGTGTTCCCTGAACCTCTCTACCTGCAAACTTTAAAACTGGAGTAACTACTACAGTTGCATGAGAATTGAACCACTTTTCTGGGAAAATTCCGTTTATTGAAACAGGAACTTCGTTACCAACTGTTTCCAGTGGAGTAGGTGTTACATTGAAGTGAGAAGGTGTTAATGGTTGCAATTTGCTACTGCACGATGTGCTTAATACTCCTATAAAGGCAAGCATTAGAAGCGATAAGTAAATGTTTTTAATTTTCATGAGAGTAAGTAATATTATTAAGTTAAAAAACTGTGTTACGTCTTTGCAAAAATAACATTTTATTGTCATTTTCAAAAATAAAATAACTTGAAAGATAGGGTTTTTAGTATTATTCTACATTGAATCCTAAATCTATTGCTAAAGCTGCTCTTTTTCTATTTATATTCACAATTGTGTAAGCTCTATACTCTCTTCTTAAAGGATAGTGAGAACGAAAGTAGTAAAACTTATGAGGGTTTTCTTTTAATAGTTTTGAGTCTTTAAGAGGGTCGTAGCTGTAGAGTACGGCTTTTGCCAACTGCTCATCGGGGTTGTTTTTAGATAAGTCAATAATGGAATCTTCTGGTTCAACTATTGGGAGTAGCTTTATAGGGTTTTTCTTAAGATTGAAAAAGATGTTGATGGTTTGCAGACTCATCATTGTCGCATTCCATTTTCCATCGGCAGAATATCCTGCAATATGCGGGGTTGCAATATCTACCAATTTTAATAGCTCAGTATCAATGTTGGGCTCGTTTTCCCAAGTGTCGATAATAGCACCCGAAACAACTCCTTTTTTGAGTGCACTCTTCAAAGCTTCATTGTTCACTACTGGTCCCCTTGAGCTGTTGATGATGATTGGTTTATTAGCTAAGTTATCAAGAAAACAGTCATCTGCAAGGTGAAATGTAGCATGCTTTC